>JADHQS010000003.1 GCA_016777845.1 Candidatus Actinomarina sp.
GTATTAATGATCCACGTCAAGGAATCGTACATGTTATAGGACCAGAACAAGGAATAACACAACCAGGAATGACAATTGTTTGTGGTGATAGTCATACAGCAACTCATGGAGCATTTGGAGCATTGGCTTTTGGTATAGGAACTTCAGAAGTTGAACATGTTTTAGCTACACAAACATTGGCAATGGAAAAACCCAAAACAATGAAAGTTGAAGTAATTGGAGATGTATCTGAAGGTGTAGGGCCAAAAGATATAATTTTAGGAATAATCAGAAAAATTGGAACTGGTGGAGGTGCTGGCCATGTCATTGAATATGCAGGTGATGTTATACAAAATATGAGTATGGAAAACAGAATGACTATTTGCAACATGTCGATTGAAGGTGGCGCACGTGCAGGAATGATTGCTCCAGATGAAATAACTTTCAATTACTTAAAAGAAAAAAATTATGCTCCGAAAGGTTCTGACTGGGATGATGCAGTTACTGAATGGGAAAATTTATACTCTGATGAAGATGCTGAATTTGATAAAGTTGTAACAATAAACGCAGACGAACTTGAACCATCTATATCATGGGGAACAAATCCTTCACAGGTAATTTTTGTAAATGATAGCATTCCTCATCCAGATGATTTCAATGAAGAATCTGAAAAAGAAGCGGCATCAAGAGCTTTGGAATATATGGATTTAAAGCCTGGAGAAAAAATTAGTGAAATCCAACTGGATAGAGTTTTTATTGGTAGCTGCACAAATGGAAGAATCGAAGATTTAAGAGAAGCTGCAGAAGTAGTGAAAGGAAAAAAAGTTTCGGAAACAATTGGCGCAATGATTGTTCCAGGGTCAACGCTTGTAAAAAAACAAGCGGAAGAAGAAGGGTTAGACAAAATCTTTATTGAAGCTGGTTTTGACTGGAGAGAAGCAGGTTGCTCAATGTGTTTAGGAATGAATCCAGATATTTTAAGTCCCGGTGAAAGATGTGCCTCTACATCAAATAGAAACTATGAAGGTAGGCAGGGTGCGGGAGGTCGAACCCACTTAGTAAGTCCAAAAATGGCAGCTGCAGCAGCTCTATATGGAAAATTTGTTGATATTAGGAACTTGTAAATGAAGAAATTAAGCACCATTGATTCAACGATGCTTCCACTTAATTTGTCTAATGTTGACACTGATCAAATAATGCCCAAACAATTTCTTAAGCGTGTTGAGCGCTCAGGATATGGTGAGTTCTTGTTTTATGATTGGAAGAAAGAGCCTGATTTTCCTCTAAACAATGAATCATATCAAGGGTCAAAAGTTTTAGTTGCTGGAGATAATTTTGGAACTGGTTCTTCTAGAGAGCATGCACCTTGGGGCCTACAAGATTGGGGATTCGATGCGATAATTTCAACTAAATTTGCTGATATTTTTAGATTAAATTCAATCAATATCGGTCTTGTACCTATAGAGACAAGTCAAAAAAATGTAGATGCGCTTTTTGCAAAAATTGAAACTTCTCCAAGTACTAACATCAAAATTTCTATAGAAAATAAAACAGTTCAATGTGAGGAAATAACATTTTCATTTGATTTAGATGATTTTTCTCAAAAAAGAATCCTTGAAGGTTTAGACAAAATTGATATTACATTGGGCTACACAGATCAAATAGAGAGCTTTAGTAAATCTAGAAAAAAATG
This sequence comes from Candidatus Actinomarina sp., assembly GCA_016777845.1. Classification (GTDB taxonomy): domain Bacteria; phylum Actinomycetota; class Acidimicrobiia; order Actinomarinales; family Actinomarinaceae; genus Actinomarina. The sequence continues at coordinate 1,673 of JADHQS010000003.1, forward strand.
GATGCCTAGACTAACTTAGACAAAGTCATACTTAAGCTTTCTGCGACCTCTTCTGACAATAAAAGTCCATTGTGTATTTGCAGTGATGGTCTTAAGCTTTCGTTATTTTTGTATTCATCGAACCAATTTTCAATTAAAAGATTATCAACATATTTTTGTAAATTTGTAGACAACTCAATAGAAGAGGTTCTAGGAACAGCGCCAGGTAAGTTTGCAATTGCAGAAACGATTACACCACTTCTTATTTCAAAAGGTTCACTATGAGTATTAGGCTTAACGCCTTCAACACAACCACCTTGATCAATAGCAACATCTACTATGACTGAACCCTTTTCCATCGAATTTATATCTTCTTCTGTAATTACAATTGGAGGCTTTCTTCCAGGTAATAAAACTGCCCCTATAACTAAATCAGCAGATCTAATTGCATTTGTAGCTGACTCACTTCCACTGACTAGAGTGGTGATATTTTCTCCATACTGATTTTTCAACTCATTCAAAATATCTTCATTTATATCAATCGCAGTAACTGATGCACCAATCTGAATAGACTTGTGAATTGAGCTTCTACCAACTTCACCACAACCAATAACAGTAACTTTTGAATTTTTTTCACCAGATATTGATGAAAGAAGTAGTCCTTTTCCTTTTGAAGAGTATTCTAAAAATTGCATACCTTTCTGAATTGCTAGATTTCCAGCAATTTTTGACATAGGAATTAGCAGTGGATACTCTTTCCCGCTCATAATCATTTCAGTAGCAATTCCTGTTAATTTTTTTTCTAATAGTATTTTTGTAAGTGAAAGGTTTGACGCAAGATGTAGATAACCAAATAATACATGGTCAGAATTTAATAGTTCAAACTCTTTAGGTTGAGGTTCTTTGACTTTACAAATAATATGTGCTGTTCCGTAAAGTTCTTCTGCGGAAGACACAATTTTTGCTCCAGCTTGTTTGTAGTCTTCATCTGTAAAACCAGAGCCAACTCCAGCTTGGGTTTCAACAAAAATATCTGCTAAACCAGTAAATTGAGTTATATGTTCAGGAATTAAAGCAACTCTGCCTTCGTCCTGTTTAACTTCTTTTGGTATACCTAGCTTTTTAATCATTAGATGGAACTGTTTCCTGTAGGTGTTTATCAAGATACTTCATAAAAGGTGTACCACCTGTTCCAACAATATTTGAGTTTGAATTATTTGTGAGTGACTGTTCAAAAATATAAACTCTTGCATACTCCAAATGCTTATCTCTAAAAGTGTGGACTTCCTTAATGATTTCATTTATTATCACCTTGGATTTTTCATCTATGCTTAAATTCTTTCTTCTATTTCCTGACCATTCGTCTAGACCATTAAGTAATTCTCTATGCTCTTTAGGCATATACAATCTCATTTCATCCAAGTATTCTCTTAGTGGATCATTGGAGTGCGTGACACCAAGAAGAGCATCGAGTGTGGGAACAATTGAACTTTGTGCACCTGTTTCACCTCTGAACAGTTGAGGTTCTCCATTGTAATCTTCAACACCTTCATAGATTACACCCTCTGGTGTAGCAGGGTTATTTTTCCAACCAAAAATGTAAGGCCTCACCCGATTGTAATAAATAAATGGGTCACATTTTTCAGGCATTCGATTCATAATTGAGTTAATTTTTTTAATACTCTCTAGAGATTTCTCCAATAATGATTCATCCAGGTTTTCATCAAGAAAATATGATTTTAAATTTGAGAGAATGACTTTTGCTTCATACTCAATAGCAACATGAATCATAATAAACCAATCTTCATCTACTCCTCCTAAGAAATTTTGCATGATTACAATATTTTCTAGATCAAAAGGCTTTGTATCATCAAGCATTTTCCAATTATTTAAGGCGTATGATGCGTAGGAAAGAATAGGTGGTCTTTCTAATTTTTCAGATATTGCAAACCATGTTAAAGCAAGCTCCCTGGGGATTAAATTATCAACATGTTTTTTTCCCCACATATATGCGTGACCTAAGTAAGAGTACAATAGCATCGCTCTCTCCAGTTCACTGATATTTAGATTACTGATGTCTTTATCTTGCTCTAATTGTTTTACTCTTTCGACAATTTGTTCGTTCGCAAGTACTTTTGGAAGTTCGCTTGCAAGATTTTCAATATCATCAAAGCTTGATGGTAGCTTTTTGCAAATTTCATTTGGAATAAAACCACTGTCTAATATTTCTTGATGCATTTTCCCCCTTCAAGATACACAGAATTATAGCTTCTACATTACAATGGTAAACTATTCTTTGTTAGGATGGGAAGTAAATTTTTTGTAATACTTGGAAATCAACTATTTGATCCAAAAATTCTAAAAAAAAATGGCTGTAGTGAAGTTTTTATGGCTGAGGACTTCGGTCTTTGTACTTATTTTAAACATCATAAACTAAAGCTTTATTTGTTTCTTGCTGGCATGCGTGAATACAAAGATGAACTGGAAAATGAATCTATATCTGTAAATTATTTTGAACTTTCAAATCGTAAAAAAGGAGAAAGTTATGTCGACTCTCTAATTAAGTTCCTAAAAAAGAAAAAGCTTTATGAAATCAATATTTTTGAAATAGAAGATAAAGGTTTTGAAGAAGAGTTTCTTAAGGTATTAAAAGCTGCCAATATAACAGTAAATATTTTCCAGTCACCAATGTTTATATTTGAAAGAAATGAATTTGTTTCTATGGCAAAAGGAAAGAAAGTTTATAGAATGTCTTCCTTTTATCAAAAAGCTAGGAAAAATTTAGATATTTTAATGGATGAAAATGGAAAGCCGGTAGGTGGAAAATGGTCTTTTGACGAAGATAATAGAAAAAAAATTCCAAAAAATGTAGAACCACCTGAAATGATTGTTTTTAAAAAATCAAAATATGATGATGAAATTAAAAAACTTATTATTAAAAATTTTGATGATCATCCAGGTAATATAGAAAATATTTGGTTTCCTGTAAATAGGGCTGGAGCCGAAAAACAGCTTGATACTTTTCTTAAAGTTCGTTTTGAAAACTTTGGAATTTACGAAGACGCAATGCTTGAAGAGAAAAATTTTCTTTTTCACAGTTGCATAAGCCCCTTTTTAAATATAGGTCTTTTAACACCTGATAAAGTCGTAAAGAAAACTTTACAGTATGCTGAAAAAAATAATGTTCCTATGAACTCAGTGGAAGGGTTTGTTAGACAAGTGATTGGTTGGAGAGAATTCATTAGGGGAATCTATCATGAAGAAGGTGCTTTACAATCAAAAAGTAATTACTGGAAACATTCAAAAAAACTAACTTCATCATGGTACGACGGAACAACTGGCATTGATCCACTTGATGACTGTATAAAAAGTACTCTTAAAGATGGTTACATACACCACATTCCACGGTTAATGGTTATAAGCAATATTATGAATTTATGTGGAGTGGATCCTAAAGAAATCTATAAATGGTTTATGGAAATGTATATAGACTCTTCAGATTGGGTAATGGTTCCGAATGTTTTTGGGATGGCTACATATGCAGATGGAGGAATGATGTCTACAAAACCGTATACGTGTGGTTCAAATTATATCCTGAAAATGAGTAACTACAAAAAAGGTGACTGGTGTGACACTCTTGATGGTTTGTATTGGAAATTTACAGAAAAGAATAGGAAGTTTTATGAAAACAATCCAAGACTTGCATTACTTACAAGATCGCTTGATCGTCTTAATCCAGAAAGAAAAAATCATATTTTTAAAAAAGCTGAAGATTTTATAAAGAAAAATACTATCTAAATATTTTTTATTTATTTAAATAATTACGAAATAAAATTGGTTCATCGGTAATGACACCATCGCATCCAATTTCTAAACAAGTCTTAAAATTTTCTATAGAATTTACAGTCCATACATGTAGTTGAAGATTATTTAATTTACAAAAATCCACAAGTTTTTTTGAATAAACTTGTATCCCCCTCCACTTAAATGGAGCTTGGAGTGCTTGAACCTTAAAATTTCTTTTTTGTAAAGGTAAAAATCGTGCAATAGCATTTTCTCGAAAAGTTCCGGAAGTTAGTATTTCTCCCTTACTTACATTGAAAAACTCTTCTAATCTTTTTGGGCTAAATGAAGAAACTAATACTCTTTCTTTTGCATTTAGAGAATTTATTATTTCTACAACCTTTTTTGCCATTCCCGTTTGCTTTAGATCAAGGTTAAATTTTAACTTTTCACTCATCTTTAAGGCATCAACTAACCTAACAAAATTAGTTGTTTTATCTTTTTGTTGACTTTTTTCATAAAATTTATACCCTGCATTAATTTTTGCAATTTCACTCCAATTAAAGTCTTGTACTTTTCCAGATACATTTGTCGTTCTGTCAAAAGTTTCATCATGATGAAGGAATATTTCACCATCTTTAGACATACGTAAGTCAGTTTCAAAATGAGAAAATCCTTCTTTAATTGCTAGTTCAAGGCCATGAAGTGTGTTCTCAGGTACTATATTTGACCCTCCACGATGAGGAATAATCAGTGGTTTATCACCATCAAAATATGATTTATTATCCAGAAACTCCACCTGTAAAATTAAAGTTTTTTAAATGTATGATCGGTACTTTTAACATACCTTCTCCAAATTCTGAATCTGCATATCTCGACCTATCCCCAATAGATAAAACATTTCCAGGTGCAAGTGAAGCCATAAAGCTTTGTGTAAACCTTAATCTACCAATAGGTTTAACTATCTTTCCATTTTCAATCAAAAAAGATCCATTTCGATTTAACCCAGTTACAACTTGGGTGATTGGATCTAAAACCCTGCAGTACCAAAACTCATTTATGTAAATACCCTTTTTAACACTTTTTATCATTTCTTCTTGTGAAACATTACCTTCTGAAAGTTTAATATTTGTACCTATTCCCCCAAAATTTTCTCCCCAACCAAACAATTCATGAAAAGTATTTTCAGCACTTAATTCCTTAGCAGTTCGCCTAGTATGAAAGTAAGATTTTGAAACTCCATCTTTAACAACTTCTAAGTTTTTTTTCTTTGATCCGGACGCATCAATCTTAAACCCAATTGATTCATTATCTTCAGGAGTGTCAAAAATGTTTATTTGGCTATCAAACTGGTTTTCATCAATGTTTATTGGACTCATACCATCAATTTTGCTTTTTGCATTAAAACCATAAACTCCAAGAAAAACCAATATAGTACTAACTGCTTCGTGACCAAGAATTACTTCATAGTTTCCTGGTTCTATGTCCTCTGGGTTCTCACTGTCTTTTGCTAGTTTTGCTGCTTCACTACCAGCACGTTCAGCTTCTATGTCTGACAATGTTATTCCTCCCCTATGAGAAGACCCGGCTGATGATTCTGTTCTAAAAATTCCATCAATAAACGCACTACTAGATGAATCGGAAGAATTTAACCCATTAGTATTCCATACAAAATAATTATTTATATAACTAGAACAGTATCCTGCTGCGTTCATTTGCTTTCCCTCAGTAACAAATTCTCGAACCTTATTAGCCCTTTCATCGGGTGATGATTCAACCAGTTTGGAAAGTCCATTATAGGATTGGGAGGCATCAGGAAGGCCCGCCCAACCTTTGTCTATTGGGCTTTTACTTAAAGAGTCCATAGCTTTAGCAACAAATTCTTTTGGATTTTTTAATGCTGTTAAATTAGTTGACATAGTTACAGTTTTAGAATCATTGTGTAATGTCAAAAATACGTCGGCAGATTCTTCATCCACATTTTGATGAATTTGAGAATTAGCAAACCTAGTTAGTGCACTTTTTGAGTGCATCATTTTTAACTCACATTCTGTATCAGAAGGAATGTTTTTTTCAATATCTTGAAGTAGGTCTTCCCAAATTTTCATCCACGAACTCCAATACGCGTATTTTTAAATCTTGCTGGAGAAGCTGGGTGTCCAGTATGTCCAATTTGGCTTGGTTGTCCTTTGCCACAGTTTGGAGTTCCCCAAAATACCCATTCTTCCTCACCTGACAACATATCCATATTTCCCCAAAACTCAGGTGTAATTCCCGTATAGGTCGGGTTCTTTACCATATCAATTATTTTTCCATTTTTAACTAACCAACCAACTTCACATCCAAATTGAAAATTTAGTCTTAAGTCATCTATGGACCAAGAACGGTTAGTCTCCATGTATATTCCCTCATCTGTAGCTTCTATAATTTCATCTAAGGATGAGTCACCTGGAAGCAAGCCAACATTTGTCATCCTTACCATGGGTAATCTTCCAAAACCATCTGCACGAACCATGCCACCTGGAGGTACTCCTGCAACAGCAGCACTATCTCTACCTGACAAAACTCCGGTCCAAATTCCTTCTTTTACAATATCAACCCTTTGGGCAGGAGTTCCTTCGTCATCGTATTTAAATGTTGCAAGTGCTCCAGGAAGTGTGGCGTCAGCAACTATGTTCATTAATTCTGAACCATATTTGTGCTTATTTAATTTTTTTAGATCTAAATGAGAGGTTCCGGCATAAGCTGCTTCCCAACCTAAAATTCTGTCAAGTTCAATAGCATGCCCTACAGATTCATGAATTTGTAAAGCAAGCTGGCTACCCTCAAGGATTAAGTCCATCGTTCCTTGGGGGCATTGAGGAGCTACTAAAAGCCTTTGGGATTCCTCAGCTAATCTATCTAAATGACTTTCAAATTCAAAACTTTTTATTACTTCCCAGCCACCAGTTCTATATTCACCAAAAGATTGCGGGTATGACCTTATTTGGGTTTCGCCATCGCCTACTGATAATGAAGATATTCCTCCTCCGGATTCAATAATATTTTGATATATTTTGTGCCCCTGACTTGAAGCAAACCACTTTTCTGTATCCCAAAAATCTAATCTTCCAAAAGCTCGTGAGCTACCGAGTTTTTTCATCTTTTCAGTAGATGAAATTAAAAGATCGATTTGTTCAGAACTGGAAACTGAAAAAGGGTTTTCTTCGTGTGGAGTTGTATAGGTATCTTCAACTACAGGCACATCGGCAAATGGTAATTCTTCTCCAGCAACCATTGCAGATGCTTTAGCTATTTCAAAAGATTTTTTTCCTGCTTGTTTTAAAGACTCGTTAGATAAATCATATGTGGAATAAAAACCCCAAGACGAACCTACTAATGCTCTAATTCCAATGCCAATTTTTTCATTCTCATTAAAATTTTCAATTTCTCCATTTTTTGCTGCAATGCTTCTTGATTTAGAAATTAAAACTCTTGCATCAGAATATTTTGCTCCGCTATCTATTGCTGAGTCAATTGCAATTTCGAGATGTTCGAACATGTAATATAGATTACCAATTTAAAGAGTAAAGATAAAATTAAAAAATTAGACTAAGTCTTGTTCTCTAATCCCAAAAGATGGATGACGAAGTCTGCAGAGAGCTAGTTTTTCTAATTGTCTGATTCTTTCTCGGGTCAAGTCAAACTCTTCACCAATTTCTTCAAGTGTTCTTGGGACGCCGTCGTAAAAACCATATCTTAAAGCTAAGATTCTTCCTTCTCTTTCAGGAAGTCTACTAATACTATCTCTGAGGCTTTCCGCTACATCTAAATCTTGAACAATTAATGAAGGATCGCTTGCATCTTCATCTTGGATAAAATCGCCAAGTTGGGCACCATCTTCACCAACAGGTTGTTCTAGAGAAACTGTATCAGCTACGCTTAAGGCTAGTTCTACCTTATCAACCCCTACACCTGCCTCTTTAGCAATCTCTTGTGGTTTTGGATCTCTTCCTAGTTCAGCTTTAAGTTGAGCTTGTGCTGCACGGACTGCAGCCATTGTGTCATGTAGGTGTACAGGAATTCTTACTGTTCTTGACTTGTCAGCAATAGCTCTTGTAATAGCTTGTCTAATCCACCAAGTTGCATAAGTTGAAAATTTAAATCCTTTACGCCAATCGAACTTTTCAACGGCACGTATTAAACCAAGGTTTCCTTCCTGGATTAAATCTAGAAAATCTATACCTGAGGTGTTTGCATATCTTCTTGCATTAGCAACAACTAATCTTAGGTTTGCAGTAAGAAAAGCGTCTTTGGCCTCGGCGCCTTTTTTTCTATCTCTTTTTAAACGGATTTCACCTTTTTTATCTTTAAACTGTTTCTTTTGTAACTTAATTGCAGCTTTTTCACCAGATTCAATTTTTTGGGCTAATTCAACTTCTTGTTCTGCAGTTAACAGGTCGAAGTTTCCAATTGCAGTCAAATACTGGCTAACTAGGTCTGTAGTAAGTTTTCCTTTATCATCAGCCAATTTTTTTGTTAAAGATTTTGCTTTTTCACGAGCAGCTTTCTCCTGTTCAGGAGTTAAGGTAGTATCTTCATTTGAAAAATCAGCTTCTTTGGCCTCTGGTTTTGGCTTTGAAGGTATTGTTTTAGTCACCATTAGTATTTTGACCTTTATGCTTGCTATTCAGTTACAGAGATGAATAATATACCGGCAATTAATTTAAAGCGAATTGATAAATAAATTATTTTTTGAAAGATCAATGCTTACATATATATAAGAAATCCACAAAAAATCGGCAATTGCCAGGTGCAATATGCTTAAAGGCAGAACTATATTGGATAAAACATTTATGACTCCCAGAAATACAGCAATAAGTATTAATATTTGTAATGGTTTAACGCCTACATTATATTTTTTTCTAACCCCGGTTGCGTAAACGTATAAAACTATCGATAGTGTTGAGGAAATAATTGGGTGTAAAATTCTTAATCTAGTCAACACTTCGGATGTTCTGTCAAAATCTGCTAAAAATCCTTCAACAAATGAAGTACTTGGAAATAAGACGTCAGCCAAAGCAGTGATTGAGCCAGTTGCTCCACTTAGAAGAAACAAAGAAGAAATTAACAAAAAGTTTTTGGTGAACATACTTTTTATGTTCTGAAGATCATCTTGGAGTATTTTATATAATATTGCATAACTCCCTAGCAAACCAAAAGTGTTTACTAAATGAATTGGAACTGCAATGATTCTTGGGAGTGAACTATTAAGACCTACCCATTCAAAAATGACAATTACTGCTCCAATTAGCGCCTCAAAAATTACGAAAAAAGTAAGGTAATTAGTTACTATTCTTACCAAAGAGTCTTTTTGATATTTCCTAGTCTTTGCAAAAATTATCAAAGTAACAACTAATAAAACTCCACTTACAGAACGATGGGAAAATTCAATTAATTCTGAAGAATCTGATAATGCAGGAATTATCTTTCCTTTACATGTAGGCCATGTAGCTCCACATCCATCTCCAGACCCGGTAGCCCTAACAAATGCACCAGCCAAAATTGAAGCTATTGATAATAAAAGACCTGCTTTTGCGTAAGACTCGACTTTCACAATAAATTATCTAAAAATGTTCTAAGTGAATCCCAAAATAAGGAGAATGAATTATAAATAACAATAAAAAGCACCAGGAGCAAAGCTGTTGTTTTGAGATTTCTAGTTAAATAAAAACCAATTTGTTTTTGATCATATATATATGGCTCTTCGTCGGAAAACTCAAGGAGGTTAGTAGTTTGAACTGGTTTTGTAAGATATTCTTCTAAAGTTTCTTCTTTTACCTCAGAAACCTCAATTGATTCATAATCAAAATCATAAAGTGTTGATTCTTTTCTTTGGAAGGTATTTCGAAGTTTATCAATTCTAGTTTGCTTAATTTGCACATCATCATTTTTTATTGAGAAGAGACTTTCTTCAGTTAATAATGAACCTACTTCTTTTAATTGTTCCGTTGAGAACCCATCAAGCGTCTGTGTTATTTCGGTACCTAACAATCCTTCAAGAGCATTAATAATTTTTTTATTCGTAGGAAAACTCGTTCCAGCTTCCCATTGCTTAACATCTTTTACTTTTACCCCTGTAAAAGAAGCAATCTGTTTATTACTTAAGCCCCTATCAGCTTTAAGTCTTTTAAATTCTATTTGAAAATTATTCATTACTTTAATTCTATTCAATATAATTTTTTTTATATAACTAGTCTTAAGTACGGAGGTGAATGAGCGCCTGGTGGGCTCCACAGTCTTCAAAACTGTTGAAAGGTGTAAAAGTCTTTGGCAGGTTCGATTCCTGTCCACCTCCGCTACTTTATAAGATATATATGTTTAATATAGAAAAATGGCAGAAGAAAAAAGCTTATTAGATGAGGTGCAAGAAGCACCTGCTGGTTTCAAAGTTTCTCCAGGTTGGAGAGTTGGTCACTTAAAAGAAGAGACAATTACTAAATCAGGGCTTTTTGTACCAGCTGGTAGTGAAAAAACTTCAGAAGCACTTCCTCTTATTGATGTTGATACAAGACAGCAGTTCTGGGCTGTAGCTAGTGGTGCATGGAAATTTATCTGGCCTCCAACTGGAAAAGTAGTTTTAGCTGTTAGAGAATCTCAAATTATTGCTGAAGAAGAGCTTTCAAAATCTTCTCAAAATGGCCAATTACCTATAATGAAATAATTGAATCAAAGAAATAATCCAAACCAATCAGACAGAAGGCTTCTAACAGTATCTGATAGAGATATCTTTGTCACTACTCAAAAAGCATTATTAATTGGAATAGTCTTAAAAAACGAAATAAGAGCTGACAAGGAAGAGTCTCTTAAAGAGCTTGTAAATTTAGTAAAAACTGCTGGATCAAGTCCAACAATAATCCAGACTAAAAGGGTTGAAAAAATTGATCCTAAAACTTTTATTGGTAAAGGTTCTATAAAAGAATTGGTAGATATCTCAGATGCAAATGATATTGATGTGGTTTTATTTGATTGCGAATTAACTCCAAATCAACAGAAAGAATTGAGAGCTTTATTCAAGTGTGATGTAGTAGACAGGACTGGTCTTATCCTTGATATATTTGCACTTCATGCTCAGTCAAAGGAAGCCAGCTTACAAGTTGAATTAGCTTTATCAATTTACTTAAAACCACGTTTAGCCGGCTTAGGTAAAACTTTGAATCAGCAGGGCGGTGGTATAGGAACAAGAGGACCTGGAGAAACAAAGCTTGAAACAGACAATAGATTGATAGACAACAGAATTAATAAATTAAAAAGGGAAATTAAAAAAGTTAGTAAACAAAGAGAAGTGCAATCTAGCTTTAGAAAGAAAAATAATACACCCCTTGTTTCAATTGTTGGTTATACGAATGCAGGAAAATCTACCATGCTAGAAAAAATTACTTCTTCGAAAACATACGTAGCTAATGAGTTATTTGCAACTGTTGATTCTTTACAAAGAGAGTTAAAAATTGATGGAATAAATGAGCACATAATACTCTCAGATACAGTTGGGTTTATTCAAAATCTTCCAACAACATTGATCGAATCTTTTAAATCAACACTTACAGTTGTTAAAGAAGCAAATTTATTAATTCATGTTGTTGACGCAGCATCCGCAATACCCGAAATGCATATAAATACTGTGCATGAAATACTAGACCAGATTGAAGCAGATGTGCCTGAAATATTGGTTTTTAATAAAATAGATAGAATTGACAAGGCGTCTTTAAATTATTTAACGGAAAAATATCCAGATGCAATATTTGTATCATCAACAAAAGGGACAAACATTGAAAAATTAATTTCTGAGATTACAACAAATGTCTTTGGTGATCTAAATGAAGTTTCACTTATAATATCACCTAAGGACTTGGATCAACTGCACAAGTATTCTTCCATCGTAAGTGTTAAAAATATTGAAGAGGGGTTAGAAGTAATTGTAGAAATTAGAAATTATTACCTAGAAAATCTGCTTCAAAAAGATGTTGTTAAACTTTTATCATGACTAAATCTATTGGTTTAATTGGTATTGGGGTAATGGGTAGCAATATTGCTCTTAATTTTTCTGAAAAGGGCACGTCTGTTCACGTATTTAATCAATCTGAAGATAAAATTAATTCTCTTATAGAGAAAGACTCCCATGGGAACATTTCTGGCTCTACTGAACTCGAAAAATTTATAGAATCTTTACCAAAACCGAGAAAAATTCTTATGCTAATTCCATCTGGTAAACCAACATTCGATATGGCAAAAAAGGTAATTAACTATCTCGAACCAAATGACATATTGATTGACGGGGGTAATGCATACTATCTTGACAGCAACAGATTAGGTGCTCTGTGTGCTGAGAAAGAGATAGATTTTATAGGAATGGGTGTTTCGGGAGGAGAAGAGGGTGCAAGAAATGGCCCGGCCTTAATGATTGGTTCAGAGAAATCAATTAATACTGAATTAAAAGATTCTTTATCTTCAATAGCTGCGAGTTATGAAAACTCACTAAGTATTGGGTTTTATAAAGGTTATGGAACTGGCCATTTTATTAAAATGCTTCATAACGGTATTGAGTATGCTGAAATGCAAATTATTACTGAGGCTTACCATATTTTAAAAAGAGCAAACTATACCAATATTGAGATAAGTGAGTTTTTCAAGGAACTTTCCACACAAAACAGATCTTCATACTTAATTGAAATAACTTCAAAAATTTTATTAAAGAAAAACGATTCAGGGTATTTACTTGATCAAATACAATCTAATGCAAATCATAAAGGAACAGGCAAACTAACAGTTGAGACATCACTTAACTATGGTTTTCCATTACCTAGTGTCTTCGAAGCATTCAATGCAAGAGTAGAGAGTAACTATGATAACTTATGGTCAAAAAATATTGATGGACAGTTAATAGATATTTCTTCAGAATGTTTAAACAACGCAATATATTTTGCAAGACTAGCAACAATGATTCAAGGTTTGCTTTTTATCCAGAATGTGAGTAACAAAGAGCAATTAGACATAGATTTGAAAGAGGTCTTGCAGAATTGGTCAGCTGGTTGCATTATTAGATCTGACCTTCTAAATGAATTGGGTAGCGCAAAGCTGCTAAACCCTATTACTACAACCTCTTCTATTCAAGATTTATTACAGAATAATCTCAGTGATGCAAAAGAAGTAATTAAATCGTGTATTGATAGTGGTATCTCGATTCCTGTTATAGTTTCTTCATACAATTGGTTTGTGGGAACATCAAGTAAATTTAATCCCTCTGCTTTAATTCAATCTCAAAGAGATTATTTCGGTGCACATCAAGTGCAATTAAAAAATACTGACGAATTTATTCACTTGGACTGGGATTGATTTAAATTCTTACTAATATTTTTAAATGAATGAAAACATTAGGCTACCAAAAATAGCAATACCTCACAGATATGAAATCAATCTAGATATTCACTTAGAAGAATTTAGCTACGGGGGCAAAGAAGTTGTTTTTTTGGAAATAGTTGATGAAACAAAAGAATTACAGCTTCACTCATTAGGAATTGATATAGAAAATGCTTTTATAGAAAATGACACAGGTGAACATATTGAGGCTTCAATTAATTATTTACCCGAAGAAGAGAAAGTTTCACTAATTTTCGAAGATAAAATTACTCAAGGAGATTGGCAACTTTATCTTGATTTCAATGCGACTATAGTTGATGAATTAAGAGGATTTTACAGGAGTAGCTTTAAAGATTCAGAAAATAAAGATGTTTGGATTGCGACTACTCAATTCGAACCAACAGCAGCAAGAATGGCATTTCCTTGCTGGGATGAGCCAGAATTTAAAGCTATATTTTCCATAGCTTTAACCACAGACAAGGATTTGATAAGAATTAGTAATGAAAAAGTGTTGAATGAATCAACTGAAAACAATAGAACTACAACTAAGTTTGTTGACTCTATGAGAATGTCAACATACCTAGTAGCTTTTGTTGTTGGTAAATTAGAAGTTTCTAAGATAGGGTCTTCCAAAACAACTGACATAGGAATAGTGCATAGGCCAGGTTTTTCTGACCAAACTAATTTTGCTGGCTCAGCTGCAATAAAAATTCTGGATTTCTTTGAGGAGTACTACGGGATAAATTATCCAGGATCAAAATTAGATCTTATAGCAATACCTGATTTTGCCATGGGTGCAATGGAAAATGTTGGGGCTGTAACTTTTCGAGAAACGCTACTGCTTATTGATGTAGAAAAAGCGACAAGAGCAGAATTATCAAGGTCCGTTGAAGTAATTGCTCACGAATTGGCTCATATGTGGTTCGGGGACTTGGTAACAATGAACTGGTGGGATGGTATTTGGCTTAATGAAGCATTTGCAAGTTTAATGGAAGTTATAGCTTCTGAAGCTACTTACCCCGAATTTAAATTGTGGAATCAGATGAACCTAGACAGGTCAAGAGGGTTTGGAGTTGATTCATTGAGGTCTTCAAGGCCAGTTGAGTTTGAAGTAAAAACTCCAGAAGAAGCAGAAGAAATGTTTGATGTATTAACCTATCAAAAAGGTTCTACCGTACTCAGGATGTTTGAAACATTTATAGGTGAAGAAACTTTTAAGGATGGTGTTAGAAAATATCTTAAAAAATATGAGTATAAAAATACACACTCTTCTGACCTTTGGAACGAACTTACAAGTGCAAGTTCTTATAACCTTAGTGAAATTCTTCCTACATGGATACAACAAGAAGGGTATCCAATTGTAAATATCGAAAAAGAAGGTTCCCGTTTTAAAATATCTCAAAAGAAATATTTGATTGATGGAAGCACCGACAGCTCTCTTTGGAGTGTGCCCTTAAATATTAGATTCTTGGATAACGATAAAGTTAATAAATTAGTTATGGATTCTGATTCAATCACGATTGAAAATGATGGTGAAATTCCTTTTATAAATAATGGTGGTTGGTCATTTTTCCACTCATCATATAGTGAAGATATTTTTGAAGAAATATTATTAAATTTTGAAAAACTTGACTTAAACGAAAAATATAGAATTTTAGAAGATTCTTGGATGGCATTACGAATAGGTGAGTTGAAGCTGTCACTTTTTATCAAACTTTTAAACTTATACACAGGAGAAAAAGATGTAAATATTTGGTCTTTAATTAGTGGCATCTTTTCTACCTTTGCAAAAATTGGAGAAAATGATAGTTTTAAAAATTATGTTAAAGATTTCAGCTATCCGTTAATAGAAACTCTAGGAAAAGAGTATCAAGATAAATTTGATCAAGAAGAATCCCAGTTAAGATCCATACTATGTGGGACTTATGCAAAGATAACTGAAGATTCAAAATTTATTGAATTTTTTGCAAATCAATTTATTTCAAACGAATATGAAGAATACGCTGATGGTAATTACTTTAATTTAGTTTTATCAATTGCTGGAATGAATAAAGAGTGTTCCTCAGAAATATATATTGAAAAGTTTAAAAATTCATCATCACCGCAAATTGAAGCAAGATACAGAGGGGTCATAGGTACATTGAGTGACCCTGGTACTTCAAAAAATGTCATTGGAGCAATTTTGGATAAAACAATCAGAGGAGCAGATGCACCTTATATAATCGCTACTTTACTTTCAAATAGTAAGAATGCTTCTAATGGATTTATAGAAATAAAAAATAATTGGAGTGCCCTGCTCGAATTAATGCCAGGATGGACAGCATCACGAATACTTGATGCTTTGCCATTAATATATGACGAGTTATTAAGTGAAGAAATTAAATCTTTTGTTAGTGAAAATCCACTTCCATCAGCCGAAAAAATAACTAAACAAAATATTGAGCGAATAGATGCGAATATAAAATTTAAAAACACACTAAAGGATGAGTTTGTTAATACTAAATTTGAACTGTAAGGAGAATTAAAATGAAACCAAGAATAGCTGTATTTTTACAACCACAACATGCTGAGTACGATCAAATAAGGGCTGCTGCAATCGAGTCTGAAAAAATAGGTGCAGATGTAATTTATAATTGGGATCATTTTTACCCTCTATACAAAGAAGATGGAACCCAGTGGGCCGAAGGAGAAAGACGTGAAGGTAAACACTTTGAATGCTGGACTATGCTTTCAAGTTGGGCAGAGGTAACTAACTCTGTCGAGATAGGTCCTTTAGTAACATGTAACTCTTATAGAAATCCAGAACTACTTGCTGATATGGCTAGAACTGTTGACCATATATCTGATGGTAGATTAATTTTTGGAATAGGTTCAGGCTGGTTTGAACAAGACTATGAAGAGTATGGTTATGAATTTGGCACTGCAATATGGAGGTTAAAAGAATTAGAAAAATCACTCGAAAGAATTGTAAACAGAATGGGAAAACTCGATCCTCAACCTAAACGAAAAATTCCTATTCTTATTGGTGGTGGTGGAGAAAAAGTTACTTTAAGATTAGTGGCTCAGTATGCAGATATATGGCATGGATTTGCAACAAAAACTGAAGAAAAAAGTGGCATTGAAACAGTCGCACACAAAAATAATGTACTTAATGACTGGTGTGACAAAGTAGGAAGAGATCCAAATGAAATCAAAAGATCAATTGGAATTGATATAAAAAGAATAGATTTGGCAGATGATTTACTAGAGGCTGGTGCAACTGAAATTACGCTTGCTGTGAATGGGCCAGGATACGACCTCACACAAGTAAAAGAGTGGATTGCATGGAGAGATTCTAAATAGAAAATTGAAACCATGGACATAGTCATTCTTCTTGTTGGATTTTCGATTGGGTTAGTCTTACTGGTAAAAGGAGCTGATGAAATGGTTGGCTCTGCAGTCCAAATAGCTATAAAATTCAAACTTCCGAGTTCGATTGTTGGTGCAACGTTTATTGGGTTTGGCACTTCTGCTCCTGAACTTTTTGCAAGTACTGGGGCTGCGCTGAAAGGCGACCTAGATCTTGGTATTGGCAATATAGTAGGATCAAATATAGCTAATTCTTTACTTGTAGTAGCTGTGTTATATTTAGCATTGCCTAAAGATTTTTCGCAAAAAATAAAATTAAATCAAATTAGTCCAGTATGGATGGTAATACTCACTACAGTTTTTGTTTCTACTTATGTGCTTACCAATGAGTTTCCTTTTTTACTTGGAGCAGTTTTACTAATTCTTGTAACCTATGTCACTTATAAAATGATTAGTACTGAGAGTGTCGATGAAGGAGAGCTCCTTGGGGAAGTAAAAAATTACATATGGGTAAGAGGCGGATTATCACTTCTCGCTACTCTCTATGGCAGCCAATTAGTTGTAGACAATGCTGTTGCAATTGCTGAACTATTTGGAGTGTCTTCACTAATTATTGGATCAACAATTATTGCTATTGGCACTAGCCTGCCGGAGGTTGCTGGAACAATTTCAGCAGCAAAGATGCGTAAACCTGATATAGTTTTTGGAAATATTTTTGGTTCAAACTTATTTAATATTGGACTTGTCGGAGCAACTGCAATAATGATAAGTCCTGGTGAAATTAGCTCTTTAATTGATTATCAGCTTTTTATTATGTATTTTGTTTCGTTTATTGTGATTTTTCTTTCAAGAAATGTAATAAAAAGAAATTCCCTAGTCGGATATTTATTTATTATTGTTTATATTCTGTTTCTTATTAGTTTGTTTTAAAATCTTTATTTCTTAAAAATATAAGTAATCCAATTATTGCCAACATCGATCCGCCAATTTGATTCCAAGTAAAACTCCCGATTGTTGAATCACCCATTCCAAATCTTAAAGTATCAAGAACAGCTCTTTGTGATCCATACCATACTGCCCAAAGCCCAATCCACGAACCTCTACCAAAAGTAAAACGAGTCTGAAGATTTCTAAAAATATAAAAGATCAACAATGCAAGAAGTAAATCGTACATGGCTACATGGTGATAAGTTCCACATGTTGTTAAAGGCTCAAAGCACTCTAGAGAATTATGTTGAGGAGCAACATCGTAACCTGGTTTAATTTCATAACCAAGGAAGAAATCTGTTGCTCTTCCCAAATGCTCCACAATTGCTAAATCGCCGATTCTTCCAATTACTGTTCCCAGTATTAATCCTGTGGCAGCATAGTCTCCATACTGTTTGAAATCTTGTCTGTTGAGAATTGAAATTTTCAAATAGGCAGCAATTATACCACCAGCCATTCCGCCCATAATTGAAAAGCTTCCGGCAAGAGTGAAGATGTCATCAAATCCATAATTTGGATTAGCGTACCATTGAGCTGGAATTGTAAAAAATCTAGCACCCAGTATCGCACCAAAAATAGCCCAAGTAAGTGCTTCGGAAAATAATTCACTGTCAGCACCATCCTCTTCTGACAATTTTAAGGCATGATTTGCACCAAAATAGAAACCTATAGCAGCAAAAACTCCATGCAAAGAAAGTGAAATTGGACCAACTTGAGTAATTGGTATTGGCGGATAAGTAATCGAAAATAAAAGTTCTTGCATATTTAAATACTACTCAAAGTAAAAAAAATATCTGCCACCATAGATAGGAAAATTACAGCAAGATATGTATTTGAAAAAACAAAATAAGAAATTGCTTTTATTTGTTTTCTATAAAGCTGGTATGACTTATACATTAAATACAATCCAAAAATTATTGACAATAAAAGATATACCATTCCTAATTGAAGAATTGGAGCGAGAAACAATGAAGTCAATACCGTTGCGCATGAATATATTCCAATAAATATTGATGTTCTTTTGTATGATTCTTGAGTTGGCAACATGGGAAAGTTTGCATCTTTATAATCATTTAACTTATCAATTGATAAAGCCCAAAAATGAGCTGGAGTCCAAAGAAAAACTAATAAAAACAAAAGCCATGAACCAGTATCTAAATTTGTACCAGTAGCAGACCACCCTATTAGAACTGGGGCTGCCCCCGCAGCTCCTCCTATGACTATATTTTGATTTGTTCTTGGCTTTAAAACAAGAGTGTAAATAAATGAATAAAAAATATTTGCAAAAAGAGCAATGAATGCAGCAAGTTCTGTTGTCTGGGTGTACAAAACTAGAAATCCTACTAACCCAAGGGAAACCGAATAAACATAGGCACTTTTTTTATTAATCTCTCCAGTTACAAGAGGTCTGTTTGCTGTTCTCTCCATAAGTCTGTCAGTTTCAATTTCAAATATTTGGTTTAGAACATTTGCACTGACAGCTAGTAAGGTACCACCTAGTAGGGTGAATACTACTAGTTCGAGAGGCGGAAAACCATATATTGATACAATCATTGATGGAACCGTTGTAATTAATAAAAGCTCGACAATTCTTAATTTTGAAAGTCTTATATATTTAGATAAATTTTTTTTGGCAACAGTTTCCATAACGACATAGTACTTATGATTACACTATATATTGTTTCAACGCTATTCTTAATAATTGTTGATAATATAAATATGCTTGTGAAAAACATTTTTAAGTTAAAGAATTTAAAATTTTCGTCCTTGATACTCTTATCTGCTTGTATCGAAAATGCCCCTTTAGACTCTTTAAGTCCTGAGGGCCCTTATGCTAGATCAATAGATGAATTATTTTGGTTAACTTTTTGGATAGCTGTAGTAATTTTTGTAATTGTACAGGGTGCTTTACTTCTCTCTGTTTTTGTTTTTAAAGAAAAACCAGACAGTCCTGAACCGAAACAGATACATGGAAACACTAAATTAGAAATTTTATGGACAGTCATTCCAGTAATTATTTTGGCAGTTATTGCGGTACCCACAGTTAAAACAATTTTTGAACTAGCAAACGAACCTGAAGACGCTTTGAAAGTTGAAGTAATTGGCCACCAATGGTGGTTTGAATATAAATACCCAGATTATGACATAACAACTGCAAATGTATTAGTTATCCCAGCTGATAAGCCAATAAGGCTTGAAATGTGGTCTAACGATGTTCTTCACAATTACTGGGTTCCAAAATTAAATGGAAAAAGATACCTTGTACCCGGACAAACGACATATTTAAATTTACACGCTGATTCTCCAGATGAGTTTTGGGCACAGTGTGGTGAATATTGTGGATTAAGCCACTCTAAAATGCGTGGTCGTGTGCTATCACTTTCGGAATCCGATTTTGAAGCATGGGTAAAAAATCAGCAGCAAAATGCTAATAAACTCGAGGGGAATTCCTTAGCAGCTGAGGGTCAACAAGTTTATCTGAATGCTGGATGTACACAATGTCATGTTATTGATGGTGTTTGGGATGTGCAGGGAGATAGAATAGCTCCGAATTTAACTCACTTTGCTAATAGAAATGTTTTTGCCGGGGCAGCGCTTTACAATACTGAAGAGAATCTAAGCAAATGGCTTGCAAATCCTGCTGAAATAAAACCGGGTACATTTATGCCTAACCTAGAATTGACTGAAGCAGAAATAAATGCTTTAATTGCGTATTTAGGAACACTTAAATGACAAAAATAATAGAACCAAGTAAACAAAGCAGTATTTTCAGAAGGCCTTCTTCTGAGACAGGTATATGGAGTTGGATAACTACTGTAGATCATAAAAGAATTGGAATAATGTATGGTTATGCAGCGTTTTTCTTTCTTTTGATTGGTGGACTTGAAGCACTCATTCTTAGAATTCAGCTTTCACAACCAGACAATAATTTTTTAACAGCGGCAGAGTACAATGCAATGTTTACAATGCATGGGACCACAATGATTTTCTTGGCAATTATGCCAATTAGTGCTGCCTTCTTTAATTACCTTCTTCCGCTACAAATTGGTGCACGTGATGTTGCTTTCCCTAGGCTTAATGCTCTCTCATTCTGGATATTTATTTTCGGAGGAGCATTTTTATATTCCACATTTATATTCGGTACTGCAGGAGCACCAGAAGGTGGGTACTTAGCTGAAGAAGTTGGTTGGCTAGGGTCAGCACCTAATGGTGGTTGGTTTGGTTATCAACCTAATGCAGGTATGAAATACTCCCCAGGGACTGCCATGGATTACTGGGCTATAGGGTTACAGATACTTGGAATTGCCTCTTTAATTTCTGCATTTAATTTTATTACAACCATTATCAACATGAGAACTGAAGGCATGCGATTCATGAGGATGCCAGTATTTACTTGGATGACTTTCGCTGTATCTTTTTTGCTTGCATTTTCTTTGCCAATAATTGCTATAGCTCTTTTCTATGTGACGTTTGATAGAAAATTTGGAACTACGTTTTTCTTAACGGAGGGTGGTGGTGATCCAATTTTATGGCAGCATCTTTTCTGGTTATTCGGCCATCCAGAAGTTTATATTCTAATTCTGCCTGCGTTCGGAATAGTCTCCGAAGTACTTCCAACTTTTTCAAGAAAACCACTATTTGGTTATGCTGCAATAGTTTTTGCAGGATTTGGAATTGCGTTTATAGGCTTTGGCGTATGGGCTCACCACATGTTTGCTTCTGCGATTAGCCCAGTTGCTCAAGCTGGTTTTGGTTTATCAACGATGGTAATTGCTGTCCCAACAGGTGTAAAAATATTCAACTGGCTTGGAACAATATGGGGTGGGAAGCTAAAGCTGAATACTCCAATGCTGTTTTCGTTAGGTTTTATAGGTATGTTTGTAATTGGTGGCTTGAGTGGTGTAACTCACTCAATAGTTCCAGCTGATACGCAGCAAACAGATACCTACTATGTTGTAGCTCACTTTCACTATGTTTTGTTTGGTGGAGCTTTGTTTGGAATTTTTTCTGGACTTTATTATTGGTTTCCAAAAGTTTGGGGCAAAATGTACAACGAATCACTTGGCAAGATACATTTTTGGCTAATGATGATTGGTTTTAATCTTACTTTTGGTCCAATGCATTGGTTAGGATTACAAGGTCAGGTAAGGCGTACCTGGGTATATGCGGAAGAAACAAACCTACAATTCTGGAATATAGTTGTAACAGTTGGAGCTTTTATCATTGCTTTGTCAATTATTGTTTTCATGATTAACTGGATATTCTCAAAGAGAAATGGGGAAATAGCTCCATTTGATCCTTGGGATGCTAGAACGTTAGAGTGGACCATACCATCGCCTACACCCGTTTGGAACTTTTCAACAGCACCTATTGTTAAATCCCTTGATGACTTCTGGCATACTAAATATTCTGAAGACGAAGATGGAAGAGCAGTAAAACGTAAAGAAGCTGATCAGATACTTCTTGAATTAGAAGAAGACGGCCTTAACCCTAGTGAACATATTGCTTTACCTAATCCTTCGTATTTTCCGATTGTCCTTGCATCTGGTCTTCCGTTTCTGGGATACGCAGTTATTTATAAATCAATTCCATTAGCTTTAATTGGTACCGTTTTGTTACTCATAGGAGCATTTGGTTGGGGAACAGAACCTCTTGAAGAAGAAATTCACTTAGACTCAGATGAGTAGCTCTCACTCCTATCCCCATGAACCCACAGGTGTAGAAACCAGAAAACTTGGTATGTGGGTATTTTTATCCACTGAAATATTGTTTTTTGGCACATTAATTACCACTTTTATGATATTTAAAGGAAGTGACTTTCCTGGAATGAAATTAACAGATGTATATGATATTCCATTTACATCCATTAGCTCTTTTATCTTGTTAATGAGTTCATTGACTATGGTTTTGGCTCACAATGCATTAGAAGCAAATGATCAAGAAAAAACAAGAGTATGGCTTCTAGCAACAGCAATGTTAGGTGCAGTATTTTTAGCTGGTCAAATATATGAATTTACAGAGTTTTATCATAAAGGTTTTGAGCTTACAACAAATATCTTTAGTTCATCTTTTTATGTATTAACTGGCTTTCATGGATTGCATGTTTTTATTGGTGTAGTCTTACTTTTAGCATTGTGGGGAATCGGTCAAAGACAAAAAGGGTTAACACTTGAAGGTGGAATGAATCTTGAGTTTGTTGCTCTTTATTGGCACTTTGTTGACATTGTTTGGATAGTATTGTTTACAATAGTTTACTTAATTTGATATGTCCGATAATCACATAGAACACCCAACTCCAAAAAAATATGTTCAAATTGCAATTGTACTTGGTATCTTAACTGCAATTGAGATAGCTCTTTATTATACAGAAGATATTGTTGGTGTTTTCACTGACCCACTTTTGATATTTTTAGCTGTAGGAAAGTTCATAATTGTAGTTGGTTGGTTTATGCATCTGCGTTATGAAAATAAGACAATTAATAGGTTCTTTGTTGGCGGTATGATTTTAGCTTTGATACTTTTTACAATCGTCATGGTCGAAAGAGCTTCGGCTAATTATTTTTAGGTTTTAATGCAGAACTTACCTTGGCATCCTCACTATGACGTATGGGCTTTAATTGTGACTCTTGTAGTATTTTTTGAATTTACTACTAACAAAGAGCATCTAAAAAAACCTAAAAGAAAAACATGGTACTCGGGGCTGATAGCACTCTGGATATTTACTGATTACCCAATACATGATATTGGTGAAAAATACTTGTTTTGGGTTCATTCTATAGAACACCTCGTTTTGGCTTTAGTTTCCCCTCCTCTTTTATTAATGGGTATGCATAGGGATATGAAAGAACTTATTTCAGTTAAACCATTTATCAAAACTTTAAAATTAACGTCTAAACCTGTAGTTGCTTTTTTTATGTTTAATTTTGTAATGGTGGGTATGCATTGGTCCTCTGTTGTGAATCTAATGGTAACAAACACTATTGCACATTTTTTTATACACTCGATAATGCTTTTGGTCTCATTAAACATGTGGGTACCGGTAATAGGGTTTAATGATGAAATTAAGCCAATAAACTCTGCTGCAAAAATAGGATACTTATTTTTACAATCATTACTGCCAACAATACCAGCAAGTTTTCTAGCTTTTGGTACTGAGCCACTTTATTCAGCATATGTTATGAGTGATAACATATTCAGCATTTCAGTAATTAATGATCAGACATTGGCAGGTTTGATATTAAAACTTGGTGGTGGAATTATTTTGTGGATTTCAATCCTAGTTATTTGGATGAGATGGTACCAAGATGAAAAAACGTTTGATGATGTAGTTAGAAACAACTCAAATGACTAGAATTATATAGATTTTATTATGGATGAAAAACTAGTAGAACAAGTTAGCTCAAGCAGTGGTATTCCTCAAATGTTGGTATCACGATCTGCACAAGCAAGGGCTGAGGCATCTGGTATTTCTGTAAATGATGTTCTCAACAGTTGGTCTGGTGGTGAGGCTATCCAAGCAGCGCCAGCTAATGAAACAGTATCAGAATCTCAAGTAGTAGTCGAAGACACTCCTACTCCAGTAGAAGAGCAAGTAGATAAACCAGTTGAAGTAGCAGATCCTGAAAATCTTGTAGAACCAATTCAAACAGCAGTTTTAATAAGAGAAGACTTGCCCCCTCCTGTAAGTATTAGTCAAAAATTATTAAGGTCTTTAAAATTTGGAATGGGTTTTGGAGTTATAGCTGGATTTGTCCAGGGACTTCTTTCAAGTTCTTATCTCTATGATGGCCTCATATTGGAAGCTGAAACACAGAAGTTAATAGCTGAATACGATGCTGTTTCTTTTGTCATAATTATTTCTCTATCTTCAAGTTTTCTTGGAATAATTAACTCATTAAACGTTAAAAAGTTTTTAGATTCAAATTTTGATGGTTTTGGAATACTTACTTCTGATAGAGAATCTGTATTTACTGGTGGTGGTCTAGGTTTAGTTTTAGGTTCCTCAACAGCATTTTTTATAATTAATAGCGTTGGGCAGACAATAGAACCAGTGCTTCCTGATGATCCGGTAATAAATTTAATTACAGTTGGTGGCGCTTTTTGGAGAGTTGTAGTTTTATCAACTTTTGTACAAGCTGCGATATCTACCTTGACAATGCTACTTGGTGTTCCTAAAGGGCTTGAAGATTTTGAGGATTCTGAAGCACAGAAAATACGCCAAAGAATTGTTGGCTCAATCGTGATTCCACTGGGATCAATAATTGTTGGTGGTCTAATAGCGGTTGCTATTGCGCAAGTATTTTTAAACTTTCATGAATATGCACCACTATTTGCATTAATTATTTCAGCGGCAATTTTACTTTTTGCAAGTGTAATGAGCGCAGCTCCAAAGATAAAAATTACAAGAAGTGAGGTTCTAATTGCGTCCGCTGGAGTGTTGACTCTTATTGTTATAATTGCTAGTGTGGCTGCAAGCCAACACTAAATTAATGAATCAAACTTTTAACAAAATTGAAACCGTAGAAGAATACTTATCATCTGAAAGATGGTCTGGCATAAAAAGAGATTACTCTGTTAACGATGTCTGTTCTTTGAGACCTTCATATAAAGTAGAACACACATTATCTGAGATTGGGTCTGAACTACTTTTGGATCTTCTTTATAGAAAAGATTCATGGGTATCTGGACTAGGAGCGGCAACAGCTCAACAAGCACTCCAAATGTACCATCTTGATTATGAAATAATTTATGTTAGTGGTTGGCAAGTAGCAGCAGAGAGCAACATTGGAGCTAATACATACCCAGACTTATCACTTTATCCATCAAACAGTACTCCAAATTTTGTGAAAAAAATTAATAATACTTTACTGAGAAGGATGGCAGAACTAGATAAGAAAAAGTTACCTCCAATTATTGCCGATGGAGAGTCTGGTTTTGGTGGAATTTATAATGTATACGAACTTACAAATCAATTTATAGATTCTGGAGTATCCGGAATTCATTTTGAAGACCAACTTGCTTCTGAAAAAAAATGTGGACATGTTGGTGGGAAGGTTGTAATTCCTACACATGAATATATTAAAAAACTTAATGCTGCAAGATTGTCGTCTGATGTTTTAGGAGTTCCAGTGGTTATTATTGCTAGAACAGATGCAATGAACGCAAAACTGATGACATCAGATTTTGATGATAGGGACAGTAAATATCTTAGTAAAAATAGAACTTCTGATGGTTACTACTTAATTGAAAACAACCATGAAATGGCAATAACAAAATCACTCAACTACGCGGAGTATGCAGATGTAGTATGGTGCGAAACTAACACTCCAGATTTAGGCTTTGCAAAAGAATTTGCTGATGAAATTAAGAAATCTCATCCAAATAAAATTCTTGCATATAATTGCTCTCCATCATTTAATTGGTTAGATAAATTTACTAAAAAAGAAATTGAAAACTTCCAAAGTGAACTCAGTTCTTATGGTTATAAATTACAATTTGTCTCTCTAGCCGGTTTTCATTCATTAGCAAGTTCAATGTATGACTTGGCATCAAAATACAAAGGTGGAAATATGAGTGCAATCTTAGAACTTCAACAGTTTGAAAAAAAATTATCAAAAGATGGTTATACAGGAATCAAGCATCAACAAGAAGTTGGTGGGAATTACTATGAAAAAATTGGTGAAGCCTTACTTGGAGATGAATCTGAATTACTTTCAGAAAAAGACTCTACAGAGAATACACAATTTTAATAGAATATAAAAATGACATATTTTAAAAACAAAACAGTAATTATGAGTGGAGGATCTCGTGGGGTGGGTCTAGAAATCGCAAAGGCACTTGGAAAAGATGGGGCAAATATTGCAATTTTAGCAAAAACAACAGAGCCTCATCCAGCTCTTCCAGGAACAATTTTCACTGCTGCAGAAGAGATTGAAGAAGTTGGTGGAACTGCACTTCCGATAGTTTGTGATATTAGATATGAAGAGCAAGTAGAGGCTGCTGTTGAAGAAGCAGCAAGCAAGTTTGGGGGCATCGATATTTGTATCAATAATGCAAGTGCTATACACCTAACTGATACTGTTAACACCCCAATGAAAAGATACGACTTAATGCACAACATAAATGTTCGCGGTACATTTATGTTAAGTCAAAAATGCATTCCTCACTTAATTAAGGGGGATAATTCACATATCTTGACGCTTTCACCACCTTTAGATATAGCGCGAAAGTGGTTTGGTATGACTCTTGCTTACACAACTGCAAAGTATGGAATGTCACTTGTTGCACATGGTCTGGCTGAAGAACTTGGAAAGCACAATGTTGCATCTAATTGTTTGTGGCCAAGAACCTCTCTTGATACCGCAGCTGTAAGAAATGTAATCGGAGAAGAGCTAATAAAAGGTTCCAGGAAGCCCTCAATATATGCTGATGCCGCATATGCCGTATTAAAAAGAGACTCTTCATCATGCACGGGTAATTTCTTTTTAGACCAAGATGTACTTGAGGAAGAAGGCGTTACAGATTTCGATCAGTACGCAATAGATCCAGAGGCAAAGCTTGTATCAGACTTTTTTGTCGATGACAATCCTGATGATTGGATTCAGGCTTAGTTACCTAAAAAGTCTATTACGCTTTACCAACCTTTAGAAACATCTTTATAGAACTCTGTATATTGACAATTTGAACAGGTAATTGCAAGAAATTTACGATTTTGAAAATTCATAAAACGTGACCAACCCATTCCAGTCATAGTGACTGTGTCTTCAGAATATTCAGTTGATTAACATTTAGGACATGTCCAAATTTTTTGTTGTGTTGGATATCTTTCTTCCATATTTATATACTAATTACTTTTTTAGATGGAATCTGTAATTTAAGAAAGGTAAAATTTAGTATGCATAAAATTCTGCGCATACTTTTTTTATCTTTTCTTATAATGCTTTTTGCGTGTGGAGGTGAAGAATCTGCCAATTTGGATCCACAAGTTATTAGAGTCGTCGATGATGAGTTTTCTCCGAAAGTGATAAGAGTTGAGCCTGGTACTACCGTAATTTGGGAATCTGGTGGAGCAAATGATCATAATGTAATTGCGAGTGACGGTTCATGGCAAGCAATTTCATCAGACTATTTTGAATATGGAATTATTACAAAAGGTGATCAATACGAACACACATTTAATGAACCTGGAGTTTACGATTATTACTGTCCTTATCATGGAACCAATAACAAAGGTATGGTTGGGACAGTAATTGTAGGTGATGTTGATTATGCAGTTGAGCCTGAAAAAGTGATCGTCAGTTTAAGTGAAAATGTTTTGAGTGTAGGGCAAGGTGAAGACTTTACAAAAATTCAAGATGCTGTTGATGTTGCACAAGAAGGAGATTTGATTCTAATTAACCCAGGAGTTTATAACGAAAGCATAACTGTGACTACTTCACATTTAACACTGAGAGGCACTGATAGAAACAAAGTGATAATAGATGGTCAGTTTATGAGTGAAAACGGAATACAGATTTATGATACAGACGGAGTGACAGTTGAGAATTTATCTGTAAGAAACTTTACACTAAATGGCGTATATTGGAATACAGCAAAAGGGTTTAGAGGTTCTTATTTAACTGTATACAACAATGGAGATTATGGTGTTTATGCATTTAACTCAACTGATGGTGTGTTTGATAATATATACGCATCTGGACACCCGGATAGTGGAATTTATATTGGACAGTGCTATCCGTGTAATTCTTTAATCTACGATAATGTCATTGAGGGTAATGCATTAGGTTATTCGGGAACCAATGCAGGAGGTCACCTATATTTATATAACAATATATGGCGAGATAATATGTCAGGTATTGTTCCAAATACTCTTGACTCTGAACTCAACCCTCCTGGCAGAGAAACAACAATTATAGGAAATCTTGTGATTAATAATAATAACTACGAAGCTCCTACAAACCGATTTGGCGTTGTAGCTAAAGGAATGGGGATAGTAGTGCCTGGAAGAGTGGGTGACATAATAGAAAAAAATTTGGTTGTTAACCATGACAGGTATGGCATTGTTGCAAGTCCAATGTTGGATGCAAATTTATATTTCTCACAACACGTGAGTGTAAAAAACAACGTTGTTTTAGATTCTGGATACACCGACTTAGCACTTGCAGGACCATGGGGTCCCGGAAATTGTTTTGAGGACAATGTTTACCAAACAAGTACCCCTCCACTTTTAGAGCAGCTTCATAACTGTTCATCAATAGACTCATCAAGCTTGATTGCAAGGTTTCCTTTACAGGGAGATCCTTCGGGTTTAATGATGCTTGCTGGGTTTTTTGCAGATGCTCAAACAACAGAACTTGATAAAAACAGATATAAAGAGTATCCATGGCCAAAAGAACAAGAAAATATGCAGTTTGCAGATATAAATAAACCTTCACCTGCAATAAATTTGTTTTATGTACCTGATTTAGACTCTATTCAAGTACCAACAAACTTACTAAATGAAGACTTAGAAAATTACTACAATTCTGAAAAGGAGATAATTATGAGCGGAGTGCCTATTTCTAGCCCTACAATATGGCAGTTATTGTTTCAACTTTACGGTTACTTGATGCCGTTTGTGTTGTATGCTGCTTGGGCTGCTTTAGCAATAAAAGATATTGACTCTAACGAAAGGGTTAACGGGAGTATGAAATATGTTTGGTTAGGAGTTGTTTACCTAGTTCCATTCTTTGGAGTTTTGGTTTATCACCTTGCCGGACCTAGTGCAATTTCTCGAAGTATGAAACTTGCTGCCATAGTCGGTGGTTTGTTTAGCTACATTGCGATCCTGGTTGCAGGAGCAGTAATTAGCGGACTTGTATAATTAAATATTCTTAATTCATGTCGTTTAAGAATATTCTTTGTTTTGGAACTTTAAATCCTGATTTAATTTACTTTGTTGATGAGTTGCCAAGTAAAGGTGGTGACATTCGTAGTTTAAAGTCTTCTATAAGGCCAGGGGGGACTGCTATAAATTGCTCGGAATTAATTTCTCTTTGGAAGAAATCAGTTCAAGTTAGAGGAAATAGTATTGGTATTGACCCTTTGGGTAAATACTTAGTTGACTATTTAAAAGAAAATAACATAAATTTTGATGGTTTAATAATCAATCAGTCGTTGACTCCAACATGTTCTATTTTTGTAGACTCTTCCGGTGAGAGAACAATAGTCTCTTCAGGATACGAAGGTCTTGAATGGAGTAATTTCGAAAATTTAAACAACTTTGATTCGCTAATTATAGATAGGTACTCTATTAGGTTCATTAAAGATAACCTAAAAGATCTCAAAAAACAAAATAATTTGTTTGTTTGCCAAGCAGGTTATGAATATGAAATTGATTACAAATTAGACTTTCTTATAGTCAGCAAAGATGAGATTAGTGTTGATGAAGCTAATAGTCTTATAGATTCAAAAACTGTAGAGTATATACTCTTAACATCCTCAAACTTGCCAGCAAGACTGCTGAGTGCAGAAGGGGCTATAGAAATAGTTCCTCCAGATTTTAAAACTATAAATTCAAATGGTGCTGGCGATGCAACTGCAGCATATATTGCAGCTTTTGGTGTAAACGACTTAATTCCAAATATAAAAAAAGCCTGTGCAGCAGGTGCTATCGTAGCTGGAACAAATGAAAAACCTACAGTTGAAAAAATCGAAGAAATATCACAACTTGTAGAAGTAAACCCTCGATAGCAATTTATACTTTTCAGAAATATCTACTAATATAGATACATATGGCGGTTCCCTTTAAAGCTCCAGTCAAAGACATAGTTTTTGGTTATGAAGTTATTGATTCTTATAATGTTCTCAATAAAATATCAGCATTTAGTGATTTTTCAGAAGATATTGTTATTCCAACAATGGAAGAATGTGCTAAATTCTCTGAAGAAGTCCTTGCACCAATAAATGCTATAGGCGATCAACAAGGAGCAACAATCAAGGATGGTGTTGTAACGATGCCTGAAGAGTTTATTGATGCCTATAAAAAGTTTGCCGAAGCAGGGTGGGCATCAATATCTTTGCCATCTGAAATTGGTGGTGGAGGAATGCCTATAACGTTGTCTGGTGGAACCCTAGAAATTCTTAGTACAGCCAATTTAGCTTTTGGTCTAGCACCAGGCTTAAGTGCTGGTGCAATTTCTGCGATAAATTTTCATGGTAACCAAGAACAAAAAGATAAATTTTTACCAAAACTTGTTTCAGGTGAGTGGACAGGAACAATGAATCTGAGCGAGCCTCAATCAGGGTCAGATCTCGGAACAATTACTACAAAAGCTGAACCTCAAGAAGATGGTTCTTATAAAATAACAGGCACAAAAGTTTGGATTACGTTCGGTGAACATAATATGACAGAAAATATAATTCACCTCGTTTTAGCTAAAGTTCCTGGTTCTCCTGAGGGTACTAAAGGCATTTCTATGTTTATAGTGCCTAAATATATTATTAATGATGATGGCTCTATCGGAGACTCAAATAATGTAAGCTGCATATCTATTGAAGAAAAACTAGGAATTCATGCAAGTCCGACTTGTGTTATGGAATATGATGGTTCTGTTGGTTATTTAGTTGGAGAAGAGAACCGAGGTCTTAACTATATGTTTACAATGATGAACGAAGCTCGTGTTTGGGTAGGTGGACAAGGATTAGCATGTGCTTCAGGTGCATTACAGGGTGCTGCTCAATATGCTAGAGACCGAGTACAGGGAAGACCTGTAGGAATGTCAAAGGAAGACGCTAAAAATTCAACAATTATTGATCATGCAGATGTTAGAAGAATGCTTATGACAATTAAAGCATACGTTGATGCTATGAGATACCTCATGTATGACAACCAATTAATGCTTGATGTTGAGTACTTTGGTGAAGATGAGGAAATGAAAGCGTTTGGTGAGGAAAGATGCGGCATATTGACACCTATTACCAAAGCCTGGATTTCTGATTTAGGGGTGGAGCTGTCTTCTATTGCAATTCAAGTTTACGGTGGTATGGGATATGTTGAGGAAACAGGTGTAGCTCAATATCTACGAGATTCAAGAATAGCGCCTATTTACGAAGGTACTAACGGAATTCAAGCATTAGATTTAATGTTTAGAAAATTACCTCTTGATAATGGTCAAGCCATGCAAAGACTGTTATCAGACGTAAATAAAGTCATTGATGAAATGAAACAGGATGATGAAAAACTTGTATCAATGGCCGAAAAGCTTGAAAAAGAGGTAAATACATTATCTGAAATAACTTTATGGCTTGGATCTAAAATGCTTGAGGGAGAGTTAGTTGATGCAAGCGCTGGTGCCACACCGTATTTAAAAATGTTTGGTCAAGTTTTAGGTGGATACTACATGGGTAAAGCTGCAATTCTTGCAAATAAAAAGTTTAAAGAAACTGGTGATGAATTTTACAAAGACAAAATAACATTATCAAAATTTTACATAGAACAACTACTGCCTTTAGCTTCAGGATACGCATCATCTATAACAGCAGGTAAAGATGATTTGTACGCAATGAAGGCTGAAAACTTCTAATTGATTGATTCATTAAAAAACAAACATAATTTAATTGCTCTCATTGGGGCAAGTAATGATAAAAATAAATATGGAAATAAGATTTTACTAGACTTAGTTTCAAAAGGTCATAATGTGGTTCCAATAAATCCCAAAGAAGACACCGTTGCTGGTTTAAAGTCCTACAAAAATGTTTCTGAACTTAGTGAAAAGCCATCAATAATTAATTTTGTAGTGCCACCCAATGTTGGATTTGAATTAACAAAGGAGTTAGTTGAATCAGGTTATGATAACTTCTGGTATCAGCCTGGTGCAGAGAGTTCAGAAATTTCTTCGTATTTAGAATCTAATAGTAAAAATTATATAGATGACAAATGCATTATGGTTGTCTCAAGACTAGCCGATAATTACTAGTCCTCTAATTCTTTATTTACACTATCTAATTCTTCGAATGATTTCTCAAGTTTATTTACTCTAGTATTTTTTAATGCCTCAAAAGATTTTACAGTTTGGTCTAGCCTTTTAGTTACATCGTCAAAAGATTCGATAAACTTTCTAATTTCCACTTTAATTTTTTCATGAGTTGCCAAAATATTTTTTGTATCAGTTTGTAAACTGAATAATTTCATTGAGTGCCTTATGGTCTCAAGATAAGCCATTAATGTTTGGGGACTTACTAATATAACCTTTTTAGAAAACGCATACTGAATAACAGGTGTTCTGTTCGCACCGATTTCTGAAGTTAATAAAAAGTGATATAAGTTTTCAAGTGGTATGTACATTAAAACAAAATCAACAGTACCTTCTTCAGCTGATATGTACCCTTCCCTGGAAGATGTATCATCAATTTTGGTTTTGATTGCTTTATCTAAAAACTCTTTATGTTTATTTCTAATAGATTCAGTTATTTCTTTTCTTGCTAACTCGTCAAGAGTTTCATCCTCAAGATCTCTGTTTAGTTTGGCTATCTCCATATAGTTCGTTAAGGGAAATTTTGAATCCATGTTTATTGTTTTATTTTCAGGAAGATAAAATGTGAAATCAGGAATTGTACCACTCGACATTCTTTTTTGGGTTTGGTAATGTATTCCCTCTTTATACTCCATAATTTCAAGCAAGTCTTCGACCTGAAACTCTGCCCACTGCCCTCTGCTTTGGTTATTATTTAATACAGATATTAAATTTCTAGTTTGCTGATCTACTCCAGTTATAGAGGACTTAATTTCACCAGTCTTCTCTAGAAAATCTTTTACTGTCTGATCAGATCTATTGAGTAATTTGTATATTTGAGATTCTTCATTTTCAATTATTTCACTTACAATTCCTTTAATTAAATACTCGTCATCTTTATTGTCTTCTTCAGTTTCTTTTCTTGTTACAAAATAAAGATTGGCAAGTAAGAGGGTGACTATTAAACCATAAATTATATTTTCCATAATTTAAGAATAGCAATATAGCAAGACAGTTTATGTTCTAAGTACTATTTAGTTAAACAGTGTCGAATATTTTTTGAAAACTAAATTTAAAATTATCTGAGGAATAATTAGATAAAATGAATTCTTTTGCATTTATCCCAACAGAAGTTGCTTCATTATAATTTTGAATCACATGATTTATTTTTTTTATCATGGAATCTAAATTATTACTCTCAAATACATAACCTGTTTGTCCGTCTATGACTATGTCTTGCATTCCCGGGGCGTCTGTAACAAGCACAGGGCATGCTGTTACTTGTGACTCAAATATTACTCTTGCTAGGCCCTCTGATACCGAAGGAAGAATCATTAAGTTATTTTCAGAGTAAAACTTTTTCACTTCATCTCTATTTTTATTTCCATGAATAAAAACTCTATCCTCAACATTTTTCGATTTTATTTTTTCTTTGAGACTTTCAAGATAGTTTTGATTGGGTGTTGGTCCTACTATATTCAGTTCAACCTGGTCACTAATTAATGCAGGCAAGGCATCGATAATCATATGAGGTTTTTTTCTATCAGTCACACTTCCAATAAAAAGTATTTTAAATTTTCCACTTCCATCTCTCAAAGGGTCGATATTGCTAAATATTTCAAAATCTATCCATGCCGGAAACCTAACAACACGCTTCGATGGATTAAAAGACAATGCTTGCTCCTCTGTAGAAGAAGAAACTGCTCTCAACATATCAGCACAATTTATTGTGTAAGATGCCATCTTGGAAAATAAATTTTTATATAAATTTGGAAATGTTAAATTTTTTTCTAACTCCAAAGTATTTATAAAATCTCCATGTGATTCGATGACTATTTTTACATCTTTATACTTTTTTTTGATTTTATAAACACCCAGAAAACTTGTTACCGGATCTTGAAATGTAACTATTTCAATTTCATATTGGGATATTAATTTTGGTATTTGAAAATAAGATACAAAAAATATTTTCAAATAGTTAAAAATTCTTGATTTGTTTTTTTTATTTAAATAAAAAGTTGTCTCTGATTCAGTGTGTATTTTTTTTTGGCTCGAGAATGCAAGAACTGTAACATTTGCGACTTCACTTAAATTATCGTACTTTTTTTTTATATTTTCATTTAAAGGTAAATCATAAAAAGTTGGTGAGAAAAATAGTACATTTTTTTTCATAAACTAAAAAATTCTCTAAGTTCTGTTAATAAATCTTCTTCATGTGTCCATGGCACTGAGTGGCCAGCATCAGGAAAAGTTTTCACTTTTACTTCTTTTAACCTCTTAACAACATCATTTGAAGTTTCTTCTGGTACAAGTTTATCTCTACCCCCAGTAATTACAAGGGTCTCAGCTTCAATTTCTTGTATCCAAGATCTTGCATCATAAGGAACAACAAATCTTCCCCCATCTGCGTAAATGAAGTCATCTTTTGATTTATGCAGATTATTCCATGCCCACTCTGTATATTCATCGTTAATAGAGTTTGATTTTTTTAAAAATGAAAACTTAGATTTTGGATTGAAATTAGGGAATAATCTTTCTCTTATTCTTACAAAACTAACAAATATTTTAAATGCTACCTTATCGCTATACACAGCACCACCAAGCCAGCTAAAAGGTGTAATTAAAACTAATTTATTTACTAATGGCTTATTTTTTTTAGCAATTGACATTGCAACTGCACTTCCCATTGACCAACCTACAATATTGCAACTTGAAATGCCAAGCTCTTTTAGAATGCTAATAACAACATCGGCATTTTCATCTACGTCCCACCTGTCCCAACTAGCATCAGACTTTCCGTGATTTCGCATGTCTATAGCAACAAAGGAGGTTTCATTTTTAATTTTAGGTAATATTTTAAACCAGCTTCCTAGGGAGTCTGACCCCCAGCTATGGAGAAATATTATAGGAGTTGTGCCGTCTATAATATTTTCTCTAATAAAGTATTCTTTTTCTCTTATGAATACAGTCCTGCCTGGAATTTTACTTGGGTGAATTTGTGTAGTTCCTGCAGATTGGCTCTTTTTCGTCTCAAGTAGGCTTTTTGTTACTGCAGTCAAAGCAAAAATTTTAGTTAGTGTTTTAATCATCAACTACTAATAATATTTATTTTTTGATTATATCTATCGGTTATATTTCCAATTTCTTTTACAAGAACACCATATTTTTTTTCAATTTCTACCAAATCTATATCTGTTTCAGCAGGTGCAGAAATTAATAATCCTCCACTGGTTTGAGCATCTGCTAATAAAAGTGCCTCATCTTGATTCTCGAATGATATAAAGTCTTTTACTGAGTCAAAATTTCTTTGGCTTCCTGATGGATAAATGCCACTATGAAAATAATTTTTTGCAAACTCAATGATTGGAACTTTATCGAATATCAAATTTGCTGATAATTTTTCATCAATCAACATCTCACTGAGATGGCCAAGAAGTCCAAAACCAGTAACGTCTGTAATTGCATTTGCATTGAGATACTTTGCGACTTCAAGGCCTACATCATTTAAGGTTGTCATTACATTTGTTACCTGATTTATTGCTTCTTCATCAGCGACACCTTTTTTTATTGCAGTTGCAATAATTCCAGAACCGAGAGGCTTGGTTAGAAAAAGTTTATCTCCATTTTTGATATTCGTTTTTGTATAGATTTTTTCATTAACGATACCTGTTACAGCAAAACCATATTTTGGTTCTTTGTCGTCAATACTGTGCCCTCCAACAATATTACAATTGGCAGATTTCATTACGTCTGCACCGCCCTTAATAACATCTGATAAAACGTCAAAACCTATATCTTCTCTTGGCCAACTAACTAACTGTAAAGATGAAATAGGTGCACCTCCCATGGCATAAATATCAGATAATGCATTTGCTGCGGCAACTCTACCCCAGTCATAAGGGTTATCTAAAATAGGAGTAAAAAAATCAACTGTTTGTACAATTTTGATACTGTTTCCTAGATCAATAACTGCACCGTCATCTGGATTTTCTAACCCAACTAAGACTTCAGAATTGTTTGAATTATTTTGTTTTGATTGCTTCAGAACCTGAGCAAGCTCTCTTTGGGAGAGTTTACATGCTCAACCTGAGCCATGAGAATACTCTGTGAGTCTCACTTTACCCCCCTTTAACTTTCTTGCTTTTCCTTAAGTACTTCTTTCGCAAATAAATCTTGTATAGTGTTTAACAAAGGTGCCTGCTCAAACAACTGATTATCAATCTTTGAGACAAATACTCCGTGTTTAGCTGTAGACATTACAAAAACTGTATCAACTTTATAAAGTTCGTCTATTGTCACTCTAGAAACAGATACTTGAATCTTGTCTTCCTCACCAAACTTCAATAAATACTGTCGAGTTATTGAGTCTAAAATTCCCAAATCGAGATCTGGTACATAAACAACTTCATCCTTAATCCAGCCAACACAAAAAGTTGGACCTTCTAAAACTATGCCTTTATTATTGATGAGCAAGGCATCTGTAAAACCATCTCTAATTGCTTCCCTGGTTTGCTTTATGTTATAAGCATACGAAGTAGATTTTGAACCAACTATATTTTTACTATCAACTTCATAATCTCCACCAGCATGCCATGGTGCAGGTTGGGATTGCAATGTAAATTCTTCTGGTAAGTTTAATAATGGTTGATAAAAAGAATAAATTGTAAAATCGTCATCTGACTCATTTCTCAAGATTAAAACTCTCACATAACCATTTTTATGGTTTGATGCTATTTTTAAAATATTGTCTTTGACCAAACTAAAATCTACATTGTCAAATAATTGTTTTTTGCAAGACTGTTTTAACCTGTCTATATGCTTCTGTAAACCAAAAGGATAGTGGTCGTGAATCTTTAAAGCTTCAAAGACCCCATCTCCTCTCCATACGGCTAAATTTTCAACAGGCAAAGTAAACTCATCTTTTGTAACTTCCAAATCATTTATCAAATACAAAACGATTATCCTCTTTCTCGAACATAGGTATTTGTAATTGGCATTCTTCTGTCTTTGCCAAATGCCTTTTCAGTTAATTTTACTCCTGGTGCAACTTGTTTTCTCTTATACTCGTTTCTATCAACTTTAGACAAGACATCAAATACAACATTCTCATCAATGCCCTTAGAAATAATTTTTTCAGAGGAACTATCTTCTTCAATATACATTCTTAAAATTTCATCAAGAAGATCATATTCTGGCAATGAATCCTTATCAAACTGATCTGGTCTTAATTCTGCACTTGGCTCTTTATCAATTGTATTTTGAGGAATTACGCTTGAAATTGAATTTCTGAAATTTGCCAAGTTATAAACTTCAGTCTTATATAGGTCTTTTAATAGTGCAAAACCTCCTGCTAAATCACCATAAAGAGTTGAATAACCTACAGCCATTTCAGACTTATTACCTGTTGAAACAACCATAGCTCCAGTTTGATTGGATAAAGCCATTAAAATATTACCCCTTACGCGTGATTGGATATTTTCATCTGTTGTTTGTCCAAGTTCTTCACCAACACTTTCCTTTAAAGTATTTCTAAAAATATTTACTATTTCTTCAATTTCTATGACTTTAAATTCTATATCAAGATTTTCTGCAAGCAACTTTGCATCTATAAGAGACTCTTCGGTGTTATATTTGGATGGCAACGCTACACCTATTACATTGTCTGAACCAAGAGCATCAACGGCAATAGTTGCCGTCAAAGCAGAGTCTATTCCTCCAGAAAGTCCTATAAGTACTTTTTCAAAATTATTTTTACTAACGTAATCAAACAACCCTAATTTCAATGCTGAATATAGAGATTCATTTTTTGATAGAAGTAGAGCAGACTGTAAAGGATCTAGCTCAGATCGTTTTTGTCTAATCTCCAGTAATGACCCTCTTGGTTGTTCTTTTACTTCCAAATCTAGATCAATATAAAATAACTCCTCTTCAAACTGTTGTGCTTGGTAAAGTATTTCACCTTTTCCATCTACAACAAATGAACCTCCATCAAAAACTAACTCGTCTTGACCGCCAACCATGTTTAAGTAAATAATTGGTACGCCTAATTTTCTAGCTTGGTTGACAACAAGCTCTTTTCTTAAGTCTGATTTATTTTGATCATAAGGAGAAGCGTTTATGTTAATTATTAAAGACGCACCATTCTCTACTTGTTGTAATGACGGACCTTCTTCAATCCATATATCTTCGCAAATGCTTATTCCAATCCCAATGTCTTCATACCAAAATACATTTCCTGGATTATTGCCTTTGGCAAAATACCTAGCTTCATCGAATACAGAATAGTTTGGAAGAAAACACTTGTGATAGATTCCTTTTACATCACCGTTTTGGATTATTGCTGCTGCATTAGCAATGTCTCTTTTTCGTTTGTCTGTATGGTTATCATCCAAGTTTCTGTCAACAAAACCAACAACACCACTTGTTGAGCTAGAAAATTCAGCTAATTCTTCCAAAACAGCGAAGTTTTTTCCAACAAAACTTTCTCTTAAGAGTAAATCTTCAGGTGGATATCCTGTAAGTGCTAATTCAGGGAAAATCAGGATATCTACTTCTTTTTCTTCAGCTGCCTCAAAACAATCTAAAATAGTTTGCTTATTTTTTTGTATGGCCCCTACTGGAAATGATTTTTGAGCACCAGCTATTCGAATTATTTTTTTATCCACAATTTAATGATAGATGGGAAACTTGGTTATGAAGAAACCTTAATTTCTATATCTTTAGAGTCTTCGATCCAATTTGTAACCCTCTTTAGAGAGGGCAGTCTGTCTACTATATTTCTTTTTGAATTAATTTTTGCCATTACTTCATGAAGCGATTCCGGGTTTCTTCTTTTTAATTCAGACACACTTTCAACTCCAGCAGCTTCAAGTAAGTCTGCATAGTCTCTTCCTAAATTTTTAATTTTCATTAGTTCAGCACGTCTAGCCCAGTGCAATAATTTAGGTGAACTAATACCTGTTTCTTTTGTTAAGAGAGCCCTCCCTGACCTTGAAGAGGCGATTTGTAAAAAAGTTGTTGTTGTTCTGACTCTAGCTCTTCTTAGCTTTGTTGCTTCGGTATGTGTCATACCATTTATAGAGTCAATTGAATTCATGTTTTAAATTTTACAAAACAAATTACATAAAGAAACGATTTTTTTTAAGAGTTTTTCCCACTCTCAAAAATCTTTTTCTTCGTCATAATCAATAGGTTCTAAAAAATTGAAATTAAGTTTTTTAATTTCAATTTCTGATGAGATAAGAAAATCAACTAAATCAAAATCTTGGAATACTGATTTTTCTTCATCAATTTCATCGTCTTCAGTTATCAGTTCTAATTTCGTCCAAAACATTCTCGGAATTAAAATTGGAAATCCTAGTTTGTATCTGTATTGAGGAACCAAAACCTTATTACCGTCATGGTCATCGTTGTTAAGACCGTCTATAACTTCAACCTCAACCTCTGGTTGATCCCCAAGGAAAAAAATTATATTATTAATCTCTTTTTGATTTTGATAGAAGAATAAAGCTGTCCTAATTGAAGATGTGATGCCCTCTGACCAATTTTCATTAATTAAGATATTTGAATTTTTAAAATCTATTTTTTCTGAAATTATTTCATTCTCAGACCCCAGCACAACAGAAGAGTTATCAAAATTAATGTTGACTTTATCAATTATTGCTTGCAGTAATGGTTTGTCCCTAACTTCAGCTAACTGTTTAGGAAACCCCATTCTACTTGAGCTACCTGCGGCTAATATTACTGCTGCGTTCAAAACTATACTGATCCTAATATTGAACTACCAAAAGTTAGCGCAATGACAACAAGGAAAACTTCAATATTTCTTAATAAGTAAACCTGCTTTATACCTGAACCAAATGTAATTAGTGCGTAGATTAAAGTTATAAAAACTAATAATGCTTGTACAAGTGGGTTTTGTATAAACAATACAGGAAATACAAGTAATCCTGGAACGCTTGAAAAGAATGAAATTATGAGTAGATCAACTGGTTTTGGATCTTTTCTAAATAAAAATTTAAGAATCAAAAAACATATTACAAGGCCAACTACTGTTGTAGCACTGTTTGATACAATTGATGAAATCAATACAGATGTATTCGAGCCTTGCTGAGCAAAAATAACAGATAATTCATCGATCAAAGACCTAAACATCTGAAACTCTTCTTCCGACATTTCACCCTGAACAAGAACGAGGTTGCTCTCAAGAAATTCAATCATTCCATTAAAAAATCTAAATGCGCTTAAGGTAGTTAAGGTAACTACTGCTAAATAAATTGCAATTCCTTTTTGCAGTGCACCATTTAGATTAAGAAGCTCATTGTATATATATTTATCAAGACGTAAAATTTTTGAGAATATTTGTCTTTCACTCATTTTTAATTTTTCCTTATTTAAAATATACCTTATGACTATAACAAAAATTATTTCCTACTTTATAACTCTTTCTATGGCTGTAGTAATCTTTTGGGCTCAAGGAGAGGTTGCAATTTTTGACTCACCAATTCTTGATTTACCTTGGGGTGTTGTTTCATTAGTTGATCTTTATTCTGGATTTGTTTTATTTAGTCTTTGGATTTTTTACAAAGAGAATATTTTACCAGCTGTTATTTGGACATTTTTTGTCATGACTTTAGGAAGCTTCACAATTGCTTTATATGTTATTTACAGCATTAATAAGTCTGATGGAAATATTCAGAAATTTTTTATGGGAGACAACTCTTAATCTTTTTTCAGATTATCTAACAATATAAGGGACACATCTCGTACTTTAACATTGTCTCCATAACCCAACTCTTTTACACCATCATCCATCATTATGTAACAAAAAGGACACGCAACAGCAACTTCGTCAGCCCCAGTATCAATAGCTTCTTGTGAACGCTCAATATTTATTTTTTTTCCTGTAGACTCCTCCATCCACATTCTTCCACCACCAGCACCACAGCAAAAGCTCTCTGTTCCTTGTCTTTTCATTTCTCTAATCTCAATACCGCCTATAGATCCTACAATCTCACGTGGTGCGGTATAGATATCATTATGTCTACCAAGATAACATGAGTCATGATAGGTGATTTTATAAGGCTTATCACTAGAGCCAACTTCAATTCTTCCTGACTGAACTAACTCCGTCAAAAGTTGACTGTGATGAATTACTTGATAGTTTCCTCCAAGCTGTGGATACTCATTTGCTATTGTGTTAAAGCAGTGTGGGCACTGAGTAATAATTTTTTCTACTTTTAGATTGTTCATATTCTCAATATTTTGAACAGCTAGTTGTTGAAAAACAAATTCATTACCTGTTCTTCTTGCAGAGTCTCCTGTACAAACTTCTTTTGGTCCTAGAACAGCAAAAGTAACTCCAGCTCTTTTTAATAACGTTGCTACAGCTTTCGTAACAGGTACATTTCTATCATCAAAAGCCCCCGCACAACCGACCCAATACAGATAGTCATATTCTTCATGGTTACTTTCATCTATTACAGGAACATCAAACTCTAGATCTTCAGTCCATTTCAGTCTGTCGTTTTGAGAAGCTCCCCATGGATTAGACGAGTTCTCCATCGCAACATATGCCTTACCTAACTCTGCAGGAAAATCTGATTCCATCAATGCAAGATGTCTTCTCATATCAAGTATTTTGTCTAAAATTTCAATATTCACTGGGCAAATCTCATCACAAGCTTTACAAGAAGTACAAGCCCAGAGTTCTTCAGAAGTAATTCTTTCAAAAACATTGTCAGAATTTACACGTAAAGGACCCGGCGTTGACACCGTCGCAGGTACTGCAGGTTGACCAGATTCAGACATTACTTGTCCTACTTTTAATATAATTTCTCTAGGGTCTAAAGACTTACCAGTTTGATTTGCGGGACACACAGATGTACACCTGCCACAAACAGTACATGCATCAAGGTCCATTAACTGCTTCCAGGTAAAGTGATCAATAATTTCTGTACCTACATTGTCAATATCATCAGCTTCTAAAAGATTTCCAATAAATTTCATCGCACCTTTAGGTCTTTCCTTTGGTGACATGAACATATTTATTGGTGAAGTAAATATGTGCCTAAGTTTGGACAATGGAATTGCTATTAGAAATACAAAAAAAGAAACAACATGAAGTACCCACGAAATCCTATGAAAAAGTTCAGGATTTGTGAGGTTTAAAAATTGAC
Source organism: Candidatus Actinomarina sp. (assembly GCA_016777845.1). Taxonomy (GTDB): domain Bacteria; phylum Actinomycetota; class Acidimicrobiia; order Actinomarinales; family Actinomarinaceae; genus Actinomarina. Next base: position 44,337 of record JADHQS010000003.1, read on the forward strand.
CAGCAGCATAGCCAATAAAGGACCATTTTTCATAATCTGGAAAATTTTCTAATGCGATTCTTCCAGCTTCCGTAGTTATGCCTGATATTCCAATAAAAATTAATAAAGAAAGAGTTAGATAATCATCGATTGTAGTTTTTGTCTTTATTCTGTATTCAGTTCCAATTAAGCGCCTAGCTAAAGCCCAAAAAAGACCTGTTAGATAAGCTATCGTTGCCAGTTCTAATGTGAAAGAGTAAACGATATATGTTGTGCCTTGTAAAAATTTTAGCGAAGGAGGCATGAGATGATGGATTTCTAAAGTTACAGTGCCTGCAAACAAACCTAGAAAGCCAATATAAATTAGAGAGTGCATAAGACCAGCAGCTTTAAACCTAAGAACAGTTCGCATAGTCAAACCATCAAAAAGTTTAAATATCCTTTGAGACAGTTTCACATCTCTTTTTTCTTCTTTGCCTCTAGTCCAGTTCTTTACTCGAAGAGAAAATAAGTAACCAGAAATATAGATCGTTGTTGCACTTAAAACATAAAATATATATTGGAGGACCTTAGGAATATTCTCAAATACTCTTCTTCCTCCAACTATTTCTCCTTCGGGAAATATATAGCTTGCTGCCCATAAAAATAGTGTACCTACTGCTGCACCGGCAGAGAATAGTAATACATAATCATTAGCTTTGTATTTATTTAAAAACTTATTCATTTGTTAATTCTTTTGATATCTCAGTAGACCTTTGAGTTGCTTTGCGAATTGCATTGAGAATAATTGTATCAAATGAATCATCATTAAGCGAATTGAGACCTGCTTCGGTAGTTCCACCAGGTGACTTTACTTTATTTACCAAATCTTTAAATGTTTCATCTTTGTCTACAAGTGCAGGAAGTGCTTTTACAAGTTCTTTAATAATTAACTCAGAATCCTCTAAGCTTAATCCCAGCTCAGTCCCAGAGTTGACAAGCTGATTTGAAAGCTCATAAAACCAAGCCGGACCACTGCCTGACAATGCAGTGACAATAGGGAACATAGATTCGTCAACTTCTTTAACAGTTCCTAAATTCTTTAAAACATTATGGATAAAGTTGAGATAATCTCCTTGGTAATTTGAAGTGAATGGAATAAAACCAGTTTTATCATGAATGAGTAAATTAGGCATAATTCTTAAAATATTATTGCCAAAATATTTTTGAATTGTTTTAATTTCAAGACCTGCAACTGGAGTGCAAATTAAAACATCTTTCCCAATTTTATCTTTATTAGTAATAAAAAATTGATTTATATTTTGAGGTTTAATGCATAAAAGTAAAACTCCATCATTAATAGCAGTTAAATATTCTTCAGGGGTTATTGAATAACTCTTTTGCATTGACTGCCTTACTACATTTGAGTCCTCATATAAGTAAATATTTGTATCTAAATCATTTAAACCATTCAGAAAAGCTGATCCTAGATTTCCTAATCCAACTATGTGAATATCTATTTTTTTCATTCTTCAATAATATCAGGTATATCAGAAGAATTTAAATAATGGCATTTATTAAATAATTTAAAAATATTTTT
>JADHQS010000029.1 GCA_016777845.1 Candidatus Actinomarina sp.
TGATGATAATTTTAAACACTTCACTCTCGAATGCTCTTGCAATTGGGGTTATTCCATTTTTGATAGGAGATGCTATTAAGTCTATTTTGGCAATGGGCTTGGCTTTTAAATTAAAATAAATATGACTCAAAAAAGAATCCTAATCGCAAACAGAGGTGAAATAGCTCTTCGAATTATTAGATCTGCCAAAGAAATGGATTTATATACTATTGCTGTTTATTCAGATGCAGATGAAGATGCTTTACATACTAAAAGAGCTGATGAATCTTACTATCTTGGTGGGTCTCTGCCTGCTGAAAGCTATAGGAATTTAAAAAAATTGGTCAAAGCCGCTGAAGAAACAAATGCAGACTTAGTTCACCCTGGATATGGATTTCTTGCAGAAAACGCTGATTTTGCAAAAGCTATAGAAAAAAAAGGCATCACTTGGGTAGGACCTAAACCCGAAACCATTAAATCTATGGGAGACAAAATTGAATCTAGAAAATTAGTTTCAAAAATTGGACTTAATCCTGTGCCGGGTCAGCTAAAACCTTCAAGGTTTCAAAGAGACGCAGTAAAGGATGCTGAAAGTTTTGGATATCCGGTTGCATTAAAAGCTGCACATGGTGGTGGAGGAAAAGGATTAAGGATTGTTCACAATGAAAAAGAGCTTCTTGAAAATTTTGATATTGTGAAGCGAGAAAGTGAAGCTTACTTTGGTTCTGATCAAATCTATGTTGAAAAATTTATAAAACCAGCAAGACACGTTGAAACTCAAATTCTTGCAGACAAGTATGGCAATATTTTGTATTTAGGTGAAAGAGATTGCTCTTTACAAAGAAGAAATCAAAAATTAATTGAGGAGAGCCCACCTGAGTGGCTATCTGAATATGGAAGAGAAAAATTAAAAGAGTTTACACTTAAAATCGCATCTAATGCAGATTATGTAAATGCTGGAACTGTAGAGTTCCTTGCTGATAGTGACGAAAACTTTTACTTCCTTGAAATGAATACTCGATTACAGGTAGAGCATACGGTAACTGAAATGAGGTATGGTCTTGACCTTGTAAAAGAACAAATAAAAATTGCGCTTGGAAACTCTATTGAGGATTATGAGCTTGTTCCTAGGGGACACAGTATAGAGTTTAGAATTAATGCTGAAGACCCAAATAATAACTTTCTACCAACTCCTGGAACAATAACTGAGTATAGAGAACCAACTGGTAATGGTGTACGTATTGATGGGTGGGCTAGAACAGGTACTCAAATTACCCACTATTATGACAATCTTATTTCAAAATTAATTGTTTGGGGTGTTTCACGGGAAGAGGCAAGATCTAAAGGAATCAGGTGCCTTGAAGAATATATTATCGGAGGTATCCCTACGACTATAAATTTATTAATAGATATTTTAAAAACTAAAGAATTCGTCAATAGTCAGATACATGTAAAGTTTTTAGAGGAAAACTTTGAAATACGTGAAATCAAAGAAGATGAAGTTATTTCTGATAGACCGAGCAAGGTAAAAATATCATTGGAAGATACAACTAACCCAACCCTTGCTCCACAACGTCCTAAAAAAGTAGGTATGGATCTTACGGGCAATATTAAAAATCCAGGAATAATTTTTGCAGAAATGCAAGGAACAATAATGGATACTATGACTAAACAAGGTAAAAAAGTAAAAAAAGGTGACTCTTTATTTGTTCTTGAAGCAATGAAAATGGAAAATGTTATTACAGCTCCAATTGATGGTGTAATCAAAAAATTTAATATTGAAAAAGGACAGCCTGTTAAAAAAGGTGACTTGTTAATCGAGATTGAAGCTAAGTTCTAATGATTTACGGTATAGGTGTTGACCAAGTCGATTTGAATAGAGTAAGAAAACTTTTAAATAAGTCTCAATCAAAATTTGAAAAAAGATGCTTTACACAGAATGAAATAATCTATGCAAATCGATTCAATGATCCTGCTAAAAGACTAGGTGCTCGGTTTGCTGCAAAAGAAGCAGTCATGAAATCTTTAGGTAAAGGTTGGAGACAGTTAGGTTGGAAAGATATTGAAATTAGTGGTGGAGGTAAACCTGAAGTTCATCTGTATGGAAAAGCAAAAGAACTGGCAAAAGAGTTGGGTATTGATACCGTGCACGTATCTCTATCACACGAAGAAGATAAAGCAATAGCATTTACCATTTCAGAAATAGAAAAATGAACTGGGTAGCAATGTTTCCCGGACAAGGATCTCAACAAGTAGGCATGGGTGAGGAGTTACTTGATTTATATCCAGAACTTTTAATTGAAGAGTTTGAAGAAACTTTAGGTTGGTCTTTGAAAGAGACTATTTTACATAGTGATCAAAGCGAAATTACAAAAACAAATATTGCACAACCTTATATCTTTGCAATTTCATATTGCTACGGATTGGAAACTTTTAAGAAAATAGGTATACCAAAAGTTGGTATAGGCCATTCATTAGGTGAGTATACTGCGTTAGCACTTGCTGAGTTCATTAGCTATAGTGATGCATTAAAAATTATTTCTGTAAGAGGTGATTCTATGCAGAAAGCTGTTGAAAACTCCAATTCAACGATGGCTGCCGTTTTAACATCAGACCTTAAACAAACTATTGATGCAGTTGAAACACTCAATAATCAAGGAATTTCAATCAATATATCTAACTTTAACGATGGTTCACAAATTGTCATTGGTGGATTGAAAGATGACATAGACTACTTAAAGTCAAACCCAATTGACTTGAGTGCAAAAAGAGTGATACCTCTTGATGTTGCTGGTGCTTTTCACTCTAAATTTGTTTCTCCTGCAAAACAAGAAGTTCAAAACATAATTGATAAAGTTGAGTTTTCAGAAGGTAAGTTTGATGTTTATATGAATGTAGATGCAAACATAGCTGACATTGCAACAATAAAAAAGAGACTTGTTGATCAAATTGACAATAGTGTGCTGTTTTACGACCAGATTCTAAATATTAAAAATATTGTGAATCCAGAAAAATGGTATCATATCGGACCTGGAAATGTAACTGCTGGGATGGTAAAAAAGTCTATATCTAGTAAGGGTGTTGAAATTATAAATTCATTAGACTCTTTGGATATTATTTAAATAGGGAGATTTTGTGAAATCAACTATAACTGGTTGGGGCAAGTGTGCACCAGACAACATAATGACAAATGATGACTTAGCTGTTTTCGTTGATACTTCAGATGAGTGGATACAACAGAGAACTGGAATTCAGGAAAGAAGATTTTGCCATGTTAACAACTCAGATATGGCCGCTGTTGCAGGACAACATGCGATTGCCTGTGCAGGTTTAACACCAGAAGACATTGATGTAGTAATTCTTGCTACATGTACTCCAGACAGTATTATCCCATCTGCTGCAGCACATGTTCAAAGGAAACTTGGTGCAGTTAATGCTTCTGTCTATGACATTAATGCTGCATGCGCAGGTTTTGTATATGCATTAGAACAAGGAAAAGCTTTTGTAGAAAGTGGCCTCTATAAGAGGGCTTTAGTTATAGGCTCAGAACACATCACCTGGTTACTTGATTGGTCAGACAGAAATACTGCAGTTCTATTTGGAGATGGGGCTGGAGCAGTTGTTGTTGAAGAAAGTAAATCCCCTGAAGATGGTGAAATATTTTCTTTTGTCAATGGTTTAAGTTCAGACAAGTTAGACATTTTAGAGGTTCCGAACTTTGGTTCAGCAATGGATAGGTTTAATAAAGACGAAGCGGCAAAAGTTAGATGGACATTTGATGGACAGGAGATTTTTAAAGGTGGAATCAGAGCAATGGCAACAGCATCTGATGAAGTGATTACTAAATCTGGATTAACAAAAGAAGATATAGATCTTTTGATTCCCCACCAAGCTAATTTAAGAATCGTAGAGGGGTTAGAGAAAATGTTAAGCCTTCCAAATGCAACAACAATTAAAAAAGTTCATAAATATGGCAATACCTCTGCAGCCTCAATTCCAACTGCCTTAGTCGATGCATTAGAAGAAGGTGAAATTAAAGGTGGAGAAGTTGCAATTTTTACTGCTGTAGGTGCAGGCCTTTCATGGGGTGCATGCGCTTTGCGTTTAGGGGAAAGAACAACTCCTATAAATACTTCTGATGCAAAGTTACCTGATTTTGATGGAAAGGCTGTTGATACGATAAGAAGAGCGATTGAGTATCAAATACCTGAAAAATTAGATCTTATATGAAAACAGCACTAGTAACAGGTGGCTCCAGGGGTATAGGAAGTGCTATTGCATTAGGGCTTGGAAAAAATTTTCATGTTGTAGTTGGCTATGCAAATTCAAAAGACAAAGCTAATAATGTTGCTAAAGAAATCGTTGCTGCTGGTGGAAGTGCAAGTACAGTTCAAATCGATATATCAAGTGCTGAATCTGTAGATAATGCCTTTTCAATAGTAGAAAAAGAATACAACTCTGTAGATGTCTTAATCAATAATGCAGGAGTTGCACAAGACAATATCTTACCAAGAATGAAAGAATCTGAATGGCTTGAAGTAATTCAAACTAATTTAACAGGAAGTTTTTATACATCGCAGAGAGCTATCAAACTTATGATGAAAAATAAGTGGGGACGAATTGTATTTATATCTTCTGTAGTTGGACTATCAGGCAATCAAGGTCAATCAAACTATGCTGCATCAAAAGCAGGGTTAATTGGATTAGCAAAATCAATAAGTAGAGAAATGGGTACTAGAAATATAACATCTAACGTAGTTGCTCCAGGATATATTGAAACAGATATGACCTCTTTTTTAGATGATGAAAATAAGGAAAATATTATAGAGCAACTCTCAATTAAACGCATTGGTAAACCAGAAGATATTTCAAATGTAGTATCTTTTTTATGTAGCGAAGAGTCAGAATATATAACAGGACAAGTTATACCCGTTGATGGTGGTTTAACAACGTAATTAGGGAGTAATCATGGAAACTAATGAAGTTTTTGAAAAAGTAAAAGGTCTTTTTGTGGAGGATCTTGGTATTGATGAATCAAAGGTAACAATGGATGCAAAGTTGGAAGAAGATTTAGAAATTGATTCATTAGGAATAGTTGAAGTGGTAATGGCTTTTGAAGATGAGTTTGATATTGAAATTGATGATGAAGAACTTGCTGATGTTTCAACAGTGGGCCAGGCTGTAAATCTACTTCATTCAAAAATATAATTCACATCATGTCTAAGAGGCGTGTCGTAGTTACTGGTCTTGGGACAATTAATCCACTTGGAAATAATGTTGCAGATTCATGGGAAAAGTTAATCAATGGTGATTCAGGTATAGATTATATTACCTCGTTTGATACTGAAGACCTTCCAGTTAAATTTGCCGGAGAAGTAAAAGGTTTTGATGCTAATGAATATATGGGCAAGCAACATGCTAGAAAATTAGATAGGTCATCACACCTTTCAATATATGCAACAGAGAAGGCATTAAAAGACGCCGGTTTAGATACTAAAAATCGTTTAGGACCAAATGTTGGAATTGTTCTTGGTACTGGTATCGGTGGAATAAGTACTACCGAGCAGGCTGTAAGAACTTTTGATGAGAGAGGAGCTTCAAGAATAAATCCACTCGCCATCACACAATTAATGCCTAATTCAAGTACTGGTCAGGTTGCGATAAAATTCGGGATTGAGGGTCCATCCCTCACTATTACAACAGCGTGTGCAGCATCTGCAAATGCGGTCGGTGAAGCTAAAAATATGATTCAAAATGGTGTTGTTGATATGGTCATAGCTGGAGGTACCGAATCTGGAACAACATCAATGACGATAGGTGCATTTTCACAAATTAGAGCACTTTCAACGAATAATGAGAACCCTAAAGAAGCTTGCAGACCATTCGATAAAGAACGTGATGGTTTTGTAATGGGAGAAGGCTCTACAGTTTTAGTTATGGAAAGTGAGGAATCTGCGCTATCTAGAGGGGCTAGGATATATGGATATGTTGCAGGTTATGGATCTACAACAGATGCATATCACATTACCGCACCAGCAGAAGGTGGAAAAGGTGCCGTAGTTGCTATGCAAAAAGCAATTGCTGATGCAGGTTTAACAAAAGATGAAGTAGATTACATTAATGCCCATGGAACGTCGACACCAGCAAATGACAAAAATGAAACTGCTGCAATAAAAACTGTCTTTGGAGAACGAGCTTATGAAATAGACATTTCATCTACAAAGTCTATGACTGGTCATCTACTTGGTGGTGGAGGTGCGTTTGAAGCTATGGTCTCAGTGTTAACCCTTAAAAACGGTGTTATCCCACCTACTATAAATTTGAATAATCCTGATGAAGAATGTGATTTAAAATACACCCCAAATAATGCCATAAAAAAAGAGTTATCAACAGCAATGTCCAATTCTTTTGGATTTGGTGGACACAATGGAGTACTTGTCTTTAAAAAGGATTAACTTATAAATTTTTTTAGCAAAAAGTGAAAAGTATAAACGTTAATAGAAGTAAATTTTTTAATAATTGTTGATATCTTTAATGATTTTATCAATTCTGTCATGCATTTTATCTAAAATACTTTGTGAGTAATTGTTTTTCCAGTAGTCAATTCGAACATACTGATCGTCACCAACTCCGCTTCTCAAAGTATCAAGCATAACGTTATATTCCTTTTCATTATTGGGAATATTATTTTTATAAAAGTTTAATCTTTCAATAAATTCTATCGGCGGTGGGAGAACTTTTAACCCATTAATAATATTTTGATCAAGCACTAGCCCCCAAAATTCAAAAATTGGTGCTAAATTTATTCCAACTTCGTGGGAAGCTCTGTAAACAAACTCATCATCAGAAATTTCATAATCTTTGATGTACCCAATCCTTATATTTTTATTATAAAATACATTGTGTATTTTACCTACTGTCTCCCAGCCATATAAATCAACTATCTCCAAATATCTAGCCCAGCTTTTGGTCTGGTAACGCATTTGATTTCCACCATAAATATAATCATTTTCACCACAGACTCTTTCTTCATTCTGCCAATCAATTGTAAACATGAGGTCAAATGCTGCCTCAAGTCTTGTAAATGGCTGGAAACCAGAATTTTTTAATGCAATATCGGGCGGTGAATTAAAAACTTTGCTATCAATTACAGCCTTTAAAAGATGTACATTACTTTCCTGTTCTTGACATCCAAGAGTTGGTAAATTGTGTAAATGACCCATTTCGTGCCAATATACCAAATCATTTTTATAAGGTGAGAACCAGAGTCCATCATTAACTTTATCTTTCAAAGAAGGACTACCGTCATAATCTCCAAATGTAGGATAGCTAGCTGCCATTGCCGTACCGCATGCAATAATTTGCGCATCAACAACCAACCATTCCGCTCGAACCCTTTCAAGTGGTCTTCCTGACATTAACATTATGGCATCTAGAGATTTCTCCATAACACTTAGCATTTCAAGTGGATTTTCATAAGAATTTGAATACTCAAGTGGATAGGTAAGATTAAACTTATCGCTTATAATTTCAAACCAGGGAACTTGAGAGGTTTTTAAGTCTGATTTGAATTGATCAAGATCATTATTTATACCTTTTAATTGCAAAGTGCTAAATGTGGGCATGTTAATAGCATCTTTAATTGATATTTCGATTATCCCACTATCACTTCCATCTGGGACAATAATATAAATACCTCCACCAAAAGGATTAGCAATTGAAACGGTCTCTTTGTTTAATTCAAACGTGTTGGCAATTCTATTAAAACGTCTTGTTTCTGACCAGCAAGCTAAGTTTCCTCCGTGAATACCTACTTGAACAAGCCATCCTTTATCGAGTACTTCCTTTGGTACCTCTATAGTTACTATTTTTCCCGGCTCAGCATATAATCCTGTAGGTCTTAAAACTGTTTCGTCATTATTGAAATGGTAACCTGGACTTTCATTATAAGTTCCATTTACTTCTATTGTTCTGCTTATAGTTTGTGGACTAGAAGCGACTGAACCTGGAAATATTTCTGTTTCTTTAAATGAGAGATTTTCTACTTTTTTGATGTGATCTTCAATAAACAGATTGTCAAATATCCACTCTTTAAAATAATGAGCAAGTTGTTTAGTGTAGGACAAAGTTTTAATATTTGTTTTTACTGTTGGTGGGTATATTGAGCCTTCATATTTTTCTACGGCGCTTAGATAGTCAAGTACATTACTAGATACTGGATCCCAATCACCAACAAAAAGAGAGGTGATTCTTTGGTAATGGGATTGATTATTTTGAGTAGAATTGTTTTCAATATTTGTAATTAACTGAGTTAATAAACTATTTATTTCCTCAGATTCTTGTATTTTAGAAAAATTTTGGATAGTGACTTTATCTACAAGTAGAGGAACATTCGTATCTTCTTCCCACTCGTTAAAGTTATTTCTAATTCCAAATAAACTATATCGAGATTCATTACTAAATAAATAATTATGAGCTATTTTTGGATCGCCATCCCACTCTGGAAAACTCGTAAATTTATTAACTACGTCATCTACAACAATACTTACAGCAGGAGTCACAGCGTTTAACTCAAGTTTGAGTTTAATATCGTACCACTTTCCAGCATAAATTGGAGTTTGTGTAGCGAAAAACTTAAATCCAGCTATAAAATTCTCACTTTGTCCTGAAAAGAAACCTAGTAAATAATAATCAGGATTGTCTACCTCATCTGGAGGAGTTAAAAATAAACAAACTCCTAACTCTGTTTGACCACAAGCTTCAAATAATGTGTTTGATATAAGTGGTCTGATTGCGTATTCATACGCTGGTATTTTAATTCTCAATGAAATTTCAATATTATCCTGTCTTGCAAGGCAAGAAGTAAGATAATCCGGAAGAGTAAGATAACTCAATCTATTTTCAAGATTTAAAATTCCATCTTCGAATTTTAAATCTGATGAACTTAATAGTGTTGGTTCATCTGGATTATCTAGATTTTTATTCCAGAGTGCAGCTTCATGTAAACTGCTACTTTCTAGTAGGTTGTTGTTGAAATCATAACTGAAAGTATCTTGATTGTTACAAATCTCTGGAAGAGACGCTGAGGAATCAATAACTTCTACATCTCTACTATCCATCCTGTCTTGTAAGAATTGTCTTATTTCATAGAGTTTTGGTTCTTTCACGTTAATTTGTTCAAGGACATTTATTTCAACATCTTCTTTTACATAACCAAACGTAAAGTACCAAGTTTTTGGACCAGGACAGGGGTCTCCAACAAGTGTTGGATCAGCATTTATTGTAAATTCTGATAAGCCTAGAGAGTACATAGATATTGGTACTGATATATCCATAGAACATTTTTCTTCTGGAGGCCATTTATCAACATATGCAATAGCTTTGGCAACTTTATATCCATTTGGAGCTGTAAATGTTTTCTGAGTATCCTCTTTCATTTGATATTTTTCTACAAAATCATATTTAGATTCATCAATTTTTTCAGTGGTACGAATAGTTATACCATCTACGATTTGAATAAATTCATTTTCAATATCTTCAATATCTTCAATATCTTCAATATCTTCAATATCTTCAATATCTTCAATATCGGATTGAGGTACTGAAATTTGCTCTTGCGATGAACAGTATGAAAAAACTACTAGAATGCATAAAATAATTGAAATTTTTTTACTATTCAATATAATTCCTTAATAACTTTTATGATTGTAATTAATATAAGATTATCTTAATTAAAAAAAGGATTTATAAATTGATTTCAAAAAAAGTTATAGTGTTACTTTTATCTTCATTAGTTTTTGCTTGTGGAAGTTCGGATGAACAAATTTCTTCAGTTGTAGAGGAAGAGACTGTAGTTGTAGAGGAAGAGACTGTAGTTGTAGAGGAAGAGACTGTAGTTGTAGAGGAAGAGACTGTAGTTATAGAGGAAGAGACTGTAGTTATAGAGGAAGAGACGACTACTACATCTTCGTCCACTACCACAACTACTACAATTCCTGTATATCAAAAAGGTGAAATCATTGATGTTCTTACTATTCAAGCTTATGACAAAGATCGTATTGTTGAAATACCTAGTGAATTCTTCAAACGTGAAGTAACTATTAATGGAGTCAGAATTATGGCAGCAGGAAATGTTGGAGGACAAGTTGCCGTCCCAGATGCTTTTATAGAAAAAGTTGCACGGATGGTTGAAC
>JADHQS010000030.1 GCA_016777845.1 Candidatus Actinomarina sp.
AGCTTCCTGGAAGTTGTTTCCAAATGGAAAGAGATCTATCGAAATCTGAAGAGACAAAAAGCATGCTTCCGTTTGAATCAATTATTGGATTTTGGATAATAAATTCATCTAAAAGTGGATAATCAGTTGGCTCATTTGCTAACAATGCCCAATCTGGTTTTTCAGCAGGCGATGTTGGTATAGTATCAAAAACGGAAATTCTGTTTCCGTTATATTCTGCAACAAATAATTTTCCATCTACAACTGTAGCTCCTCCATCATCACCACCAGCCCATCTATGGCCCTCATTAGGATTAGCTAGTTTTACATTTGCTTTTAAGTCTTGCGTTGTTGTGTAAAGATCATCATAAAAATACATAGTCTCTCCACCAGCTGCGATACCGTATATATTTGAATCATAAATCGCACTGGCTAGCCAGTTGTCGATACATGCGTCAGGATCTCTAGCAGACGTAGGCCAAGAAGTCCAAATATGTGTAGATCTTGTACCGTTTTGGCCAATACATGGTCCATTTGCATTCTCATCTCCAAGCATCACATAATTACCGTCTGATGTAATAGACCTTGGAGTTCCTACTTGACTAGAAGTTAAAACAACATCTGGAGCATCATTGGGTCCAGGAAATGAATTCCAAAACAAGACTGATCTAGCAACTGTTGCTGTAACAATAACTTTTGTACCGTCTGACCAAACTCCCCAAGGCCATGAGTCACCGAAATTTACATAATTTGTTGTTGGTATAGCGTAATCAGCTGCCTGACCTGAAGATGTTGGGAATGAAGTCCAAACTAAAACTCTGTTATTGTCTGAATCAGCAACCAAAACTTTTCCATCTGGTGTCACTACTACCTGTCCAGGAAAGTCCATATTATTTAAACCTGTTCCTGAGTTATGAGTTGTGAAGTTTGCCTGGCCTAAAACTAGGTCTGGTGCGGTATTAGAAGTTGGTATTGAATTCCATATTAAGACTCTATTGTTGAACCTGTCTGTGACTGCCATCTTTCCAGCATTTGCGGATATAGAAACTGGGTGATTTAATTTTGTTGATCCACCAGAGTTATTAAAACCATATCCTGAAAGTAAGATATCCCCAGATTCATCTAATCCAAATCCTGTATTTCCATTAGATGTTGCAACTGAGTAGCTTGGTGAGTATTCATAAATATTAAGATCGTACCAGGAGTTACCTTGGTTTCCTTCTGGACCGGTTGGTTGACTAGCACCACCTGAATCAGAATCTGATGGTACTGTAGTTGGTGTTGTACCATCTCCCCCGTAACCTCCTTCACCTGGTGGAGGTGGTTGTGCAGTATTAGGAGAAGATGTTGGATCTTCAAAACAACCGATAATCACACCAGCTTCAAAATTATCTGGATTTAAATCGTTTACAATTTTTTGATAAACATCTGTAGGAAAAGCTCTGGAAATACAATCTAATACTTCGTCATCAGCATCATTAATTATCTGGATAGCTCTGTCTATATCATTTCCACCTTCTGGAGGTGGTGGAGGATTGTTTCCCTCTGGTGGAGGTGGGTTGTTACCTTCTGGAGGTGGTGGAGGATTGTTTCCCTCTGGTGGAGGTGAGTTGTTTGGTTCAGCTGGTTCATTAATAGGTGTGTCTTCTGAAATAGGTTCAACAGATGCCTGATTTTCAGTATTTTCTGAGCTAGAACATGCCTGAAACAGCAAAAAGAGGATAAGTCCTATATTTATTGACTTTTTCATAAGTTAATTATATTAAATTTTTTGTAAGATTTAAAAGAATAACCAAAGAATACTAAACTTGTTAATAGGACTTCCTTTCGTGCTTTGAGCCACTTTTGAAGACGATAAAACAAAAACTTACAGCCACCGGGAGTCTTTTTGCTATTTTTGCTGGAAAAAGAGTCGTAAAAAGTGAAAATCCCGATTGATCTTGCGACCTTCCGGGATTTTCTTACTATCTTTTATTTGGTCTTGCGACTTCATTTCTGATAGTTATATAAAAGTACTGTATTTTTGATACTTTGGCAAGATTTTTTGTTTAGTTTTTTTCGCGAACTTTTATACATTATTTTAATAAATTTGAATATCATTTAAATGTGGGGGTAAGAAAAATAGAAGAGTCGGACTGGCCCGATATTAAGATGATCTATCAATTGGGTATCGATACTAAAGTAGCAACATTCGAGACTTCCCCGCCTAATGATTATATTCAATGGATAAAAAAAATTGATTCCGACAATGCGTTTGTGTTTGAAAGTGAAAATAGTGTCCTTGGTTGGATTGTGTTAAGCAAAGTATCAAGTCGATGTGCCTATGAAGGTGTCGGTGAGATTTCAATATACGTACATCCTGATCACAAGCAACATCATATTGGTAGCAAGTTATATAAACACTTAGAAGAAAAGGCAAGAGAATCAGGGTATTGGACAATACAGGCACAGCTTTTTGCAGAAAATACTCCATCAAAAACATTTTTTGAAAAACATGGTTTTAGGCAAGTAGGTGTCAGAGAAAAGATAGGTAAATTAGATGATGTTTGGATTGATAACTACCTTTATGAAAAAAACTTCAACTAAAAGCAAAAATCCCGATTGATCTTGCGACCCTTCGGGATTTTTTATTCTATCTTCTTTTCTATCTTGCGATTTCTTTTCCGATAGTGTTCTATAAATATACGTTAGTTTTTGTTCTTACGCAAAAAAATTACTAATCTATTTTTCGCGAATTTTTAGGCATTATTTGCGGCTTTTACAACAGCACTTCTTACACCTATAAAAAACACAATCATCAAAATAGCACTTATGTCAGCAATATCATGTAGAGCGCGATCATTGATAAGTGAAGAGTATGTAGCAACAACCTGTCCAAGGCCAGCGATAAGTACTGAGATTCTTGCCCAGTTTGGTACTACTGATTCAAAACCCCAATATGAAGCTAGCATAAACATCATTAAAAATAGATGTGTTCCAACTGCATATTCATCGTATTCTCCTCCATACGCTATTGCGTCTCCTTGTTGGAATGCGTCGTAGACAGCAGATCCTGCTGCAAATAAAAAGAAAGGGGTCATTAAAGACTTTTCTTGATCTGTGCAAAGTTTTAAAGAGTAATAAAATCCAGCTGTAACAATTATATTAAAAAACCCAAACGGGACTCCAATGCCCATTCCAAACAATACAAAAGTTACAAGAAACATTGAAATTATTATATTCCATACGACTTTAGCTATTTTTAAATCACCTTCTTGTAAGTTAAACACAGTTCTCCTTTATTGAAATTACAAGACAATATTACTAAATTTTAAAAGGGTATTCTTCTTTTTTAGAAATTAAAAGAAGTGAATACTTCTTGAATCTCTTTGATGGAGACGTCGTCTACTTGGACATTGTATATTTCCTCTGTTTGCAAAAAACACTCCTTCAAAAACATTTTTTGAACAACAAGGTTTTAGGCAAGTAGGCATCAGAGAAAAGATTGGTAAATTAGATGATGTTTGGATTGATAACTATTTATACGAGAAAAACTTCAACTAAAAGCAAAAATCCCGATTGATCTTGCGACCCTTCGGGATTTTCTGTTCTATCTTCTTTTCTATCTTGCGATTTCTTTTCCGATAGTGTTCTATAAATATACGTTAGTTTTTGTTCTTACGCAAAAAAATTACTAATGTATTTTTCGCGAGCTTTAGTTACTTTTTGCAGCATCAACAACTGCATTTCTAACTGCAAACAAAAAGAACAGCATTAGAAAAGCACCTGAGTCAGCAATATCATGTAAAGCTGGGTCATCAATTAGTGACGCATAAGAAGCAACTATTTGGCTTATGCCAGCAATTAATACTGCAATTCTTGCCCAGTTTGGAATAATTGATTTGAACCCCCAGTACGAAGAGAGTAAAAATAACATAAACATAATGTGTGATCCTGGAGAGTAACTGTCATACTCTGTTCCATATGCAATAGTGTTTCCCTGAGCAAAAGCATCAAGAACACCGCTTGCAAGAAAAAATAGATAAAAAGGAGTCATTAAAGACTTCTCAGCATCTGAACACAATTTCAATGCGTAATAAGTTGCAACGGACATAAACAAATTAATAAAGCCAAAAGGAAATTCAATTCCAGCAAAAAAAACTACGGGTGCAGCTAGAAATAATGGAATTGCAATGTTCCATAATACTTTTGCGATTTTTAAATCTCCATCTTTTAAATCAAACATATTTCTCCTTCAATAAAAATACAAAATAATAATACTAAATTTTTAAAGGTGGTTCTTCTTTTTTAGAAATTAAAAGAAGTGAATACTTCTTGAATCTCTTTGATTGAGACGTCGTCTACTTGGACATTGTATATGTCCTCACCAAATGAAAACTGTAAGAAATTATCCTCAACAAGTTCCAAATTAGTAAGGTCAAAAGTATTCTTTGTAACAGAAAGCGTTCTCTCTTTAGTTCGAAGTATTACTTTGGTGTCTATTATTTCAATTACTGGTTGGAATATACTTTGTAGTGTTATAAGTAGCTGTAAAAGACCAAAAAATAATAACAGATAATATAAATACTCCTCCCTTGCGTTGGATCCAAAATCACCAAGTCTGAAATATTTAATCATTAATTGTCTAAAGGGACCAGTAATAATGTTGTCAACGCCAACATACGTAAGCACACTTCCCCTTAGAAATGGAAGAAACAAACTACTTCTATCACGATAAATCTTCATATATTTTTCTCTTAAACTATCAGAATAACCTAATTTAGCTATTGTTTTTGTATGGAAATTGTATTGATTAGACATGGTCAGCCAGAATGGATGACAGGAGATGTGTATACAAAAAATCCGGGTTTAACCTCACTTGGAAAATTGCAATCTGAAAAGTCTTCTTCTATTTTTGAAGAAAATAGTTTTGATGAAATATGGGTCTCACCGTTACAAAGAGCTCAAGAAACTTTTGCACCATTTGAAGAGAAAAAAATTGCTAAGTCACATCATGTGTACGGGTGGTTACAGGAAATGCAGGATGATGAAGAGGAAGCACTGTATGGAAAGGAAGCAGGGGAAGTACAGGCTTTTTTCGCAAAACGTAACTCCCAGTCATTTGAGGAGTGGGCTGAAGGTAACCATGGAAAATATATGGAGAGTTTTAGTGAAAATATAGTCTCTAATCTAGAAAAGGAACTTAGTAGTAGAGGTATCGTCTCTTTAGATGCTGAATATGATAGAAGATTTGATTTAAGTAAATCTAGTGTTAATAAGCTTATGATTATTTCTCATGCTGGCACAATGTCGGTCCTGCTATCATATTTTTTAAATATGCCACTATATGCATGGACATGGAGAAAGTTTCTTCCAAGACACGCTGGACACACTACATTAAAATCAAGTCCGACTTCAGGTGGTCACTTTTTTAGACTTAAAGAATTTAATAATGTGTCTTTTACTGATAGTGACGAGGAACAAACATACTAAAATAAAAGAAAACCATAAAAAGTATGTCTTACAGTAAAGCTTTACCAAAGATTGCAATCAGCAAGTCAACTCCTAGAAAAAGAAGGTACTTTCTCAGATATCTCGCAAAGTTCTTATTGTTGTTTGAAGATATAGAGCCAGTTGGAGAGTTCTTAGATAATAAGAGAAATATTATTCTTGCTGCACCTCATCAATCAGGAAAAGATGAGTACCTAATGATCATAATGATTTTAGCTATGGATATTGAAATGTGTTATCTGTCTGCAAAATGGACTATGCGAAGGCTTCCAAACCCATTTGTAAAACCAAAGGACATAGACGAACAAGGTATACGTTGGCCACTTGGGTGGTTACAGGAAATAATCTTTAGAAACCTTGGAGCAATTCCGGTTGATAGAAAAGGATCTAGTGGGCAATATCAATCTGTAGTAGATGAATTAAAAAAAAGAGATAGTTTTGTATTGATTATTGCCCCAGAAGCAAGGTTCGATGCAACCAGGTTTAGAACCAGTTTTATTTTTTTAGCAAAAGAATTAAATGCAGAGGTACAGCCTGTTCAAATTGACTATGAAAATAAACGTTATCAGTTTTTACCTTCCCTTAACCTTGAGGGTTCAGAAGAAGAAATAATTCAAAGATTGAGATTAAAATACGATGGTATAAAAGGAAAAAGATACGTATTTAAAGCTTGATGGAAGAGAAATTATACCAACTAATTGCTGAGAGAAGTCCTTGGCTTCTTAAAAACAATATTGTTCCTAAAACTATTTATAAATTTCTAAAGAAGTTTCTCCGTTTTGATGAAACTGTAAGAGTCGGTGATCATATCCAAGATATGACTGGGGCTGAAGCATTTAACTGGTTAGGCGAAGAATACACATCAAACTGTGAAATAGAGGGTTTAGAAAATATACCTCAAGATGGTAAAGCTCTTTTAGTATCCAATCATCCAATGGGTGCTGCTGATGCAATTGCCCTTTATTCACAAATTTATAATGTAAGAAAAGATGTTTTTTTCTTCGCTAATGAATTGTTTATATACCTTCTTGGTTCGTTTAATAATGTAATGGCACCAGTTGTGTGGAATGATCAAAAAGAAATCCACTCAGCAACAAAACTCACTTTTATTAGATTAAAAAAATTTTTTGAAGACAACAGAATAGGAATTATATTCCCATCTGGAAGACTCTCAAAGCTTACTTTATTTGGTATTTGGGATCGCCCTTGGGAGAATACGCCTATAAAGCTTGCTGAAAAATATAATTTTCCATTACTTCCTGTGTTTATTGAGGGAAGAAATTCATGGTTTTTCTATTTTGCATCAAAAGTAAATAAACAACTTAGAGATGTTTCTCAATTAAACGAACTACTAAACAAAAGGAACAAGAAAATAAAAATTATAATTGGCACTCCTGTGATGAGAGAGGACCTAAGTAAAAGTAATAAAAAAGCCACTCTTCAATTGAGGTACCTATCTGAGTCTTTGAGAAAGTTTGCACCTTTTAAGCTAAATAGGTTCATTTATTTTTCTAATAAAAAAATAAAAGAGAGAGAAAATAAGGCTGCTTAGCTAACTGTTTCTCCTGTACTTGGACTAACCCCGAGATTTCCAACCATATAGCCAAACAATAGTGGGGTTGTTACCAAACCACCTAGTCCATAAAATCTCCAGGTTATGTCACCCACATTTAAACTCTGTAGAACAAATAAGTAAATTACAAAAGTTAATCCATATAAGGAAGCTACTGCAGCAGCACTAACTTGCATTTTTCTATCATGATCAGTTTGGTAATACCATGTTGTTAAACGGAAAATACAAAAACTATATAGGGTTCCAAAAATAATAATTAGAGTCATCAACCTTACGTCCCCAAGAGAGGCGTGTACTGAAACATAAAAGAAAGATAAAAAATATACTAAAAACATCTGCTTTGCTTTTATATTAAATCTCACTGCATAAACAAAGACAACACTAGCAAGCATTGCATGAAAAAAAACAGTTGCTGCAGCTAGTTGATCATCATAACGAAAAAATGAATAGTAATTGATAAATGGGTGTAGAAACTGTGTTATAAACATCACTAATGCATAAATTGTAGAGATAGATACAACTGCGGCGGTGTCTAACAGGTTTTTATTTGGTCTGGTTGTAAAAACATAATCTAACATTAAAAAAGCTCCTAGGAATAACATGAGGTGTGATGGAGAAACTAGTGGCTCTACACCTGTTTCAATACCAAGTAAAGTGTGCCAAACAGCATCTGATGCTCCGCCAACTCCAAAAATAACAGCACCTAAAACTCCAACATCAAATTTATAATCTTTTATTTTGTTTTTAACATACATGGCGACCAAGACTGAGAAACCGTACCCAGAATACAATACAGCATGCCAAGGGGTAAAAAATGTTTCAATACCGTCTAACAAATATGTGTGAGCACTTGAATCAATCCAAGCACCAATAAAAAACCAGAGCATGGCAATAATGAATAATCTTCTGTCTTTTTCATCTGTAATTGCTACAGGTGATAATTTATTGAACATGTAAATATTATAAACCTAAGGCTTTTGAAGTATTTACGAAATTTAACTATGCAAGATAAAATGATGCTGTGGAAAACAAAGAATTCAACAGAACACTCACTTTAAAAAGCTCAATATATCTTGGATTAAGTTCCATGATCGGTGCTGGACTTTTTAATAACATTGCTCCAACAGCAAAAATAAGTTCTTACGGTTCAGTCCTTGGATTACTTTTAGCTTCAACATTAGCAATAGCAAATGCTTCTTCTTCTGCACAACTCGCATCACTGTTTCCAAAAACTGGTGGTACATATTTGTATGCAAGTAAAGTACTGGGTAAACCTTATGCAATTATTGCTGGTGCAGTATTCATTATTGGTAAAACAATTAGTTGTGTTGCAATAGCGCTAACAGTAGGCAACTATCTCTCGCCCGTATATGGAAAGGAAATTGGTGTTGTTTTATGTCTTTTAGTATTTTTGTTGAGTTTTTCTGGAATCCATAAAACTGCAGAAATAGCTAAATGGTTTGTTTGGATAATTTTTGGATTACTTTTGTTTTATGCTGTCTCAATCATTTCAACACCCAATGTAAATTTAAGTATTCCTATCTTTGAAAGTATTTCAATTGATAGTATTTTGCTATCTGCAAGTATATGGTTTTTTGCTTTTACCGGATATTCGAGACTTGCTACGTTTGGAGAGGAAATAAAAAATCCTAAAGAAATTATCCCAACAGCAATTTTGACTGGTCTAGGAGTAACAATCTTTTTGTATTTTGGAATTACTTGGTTAACGCTATCAATAATCAGTCCCGAATTCATTATGAACTCCAATACACCTCTTCTAGTTGCTATGGACGTAAGTAGGTTTTCCGAGTTTTCGTTTTTAATTGTTTTTGCTTCTTCTATTGCGATGGTTTCTGTATTTCTTGCTTTGATGCCTGGAATAAGCAGAATTTATGTTGCGCTCTCTAGAGACAGAGTACTTCCAAAAGCTTTTTCAAAAATTCATAAAAAATTTAACTCTGCTTATATCTCGGAAGGCTTTGTGCTTATCTCTGTGATAGTAGGTATTTACAGTTTTGATGTTATTGGATCTATAAAGCTCAGCTCTTTTTTTATTTTGATATATTATGCGATAACAAACTTTTGTGTAATCAAGCTTAAAAAAGATAATCGACTTTATTCTGTTGCAATTGCTCTCTATGGATTTATAACTTGTCTTATATTTGCTATTTCTTTAGTAGCTTTTTAATAAACAAACCGGGATTACTCCCGGCTTGTTGTCAGTGACCTGTGAAAATTTCCCCAAAAATGTTTCATGAAGTACATGAGAAGTGTTTTTTCTCCCTAATTCATTATATAAATCGCTTAAAAAATTTTCTTTCCATCTTATATTTTCACATAATATATTTGTTTGTGAAATTATTATCACAATCTTGCATGTTTGTGAAATTAATTTTATAATTAATTATCTGGTCAATCACGTGTA
>JADHQS010000031.1 GCA_016777845.1 Candidatus Actinomarina sp.
TCATCGTTCTAGATACAAGAAATGAGTACGAAACTAGAGTTGGTCTCTTTGAAAATGCTGTTGATTTACAACTCGATACGTTTAGAGATTTTCCACAGGCTATTGAAAAACTACCAGAAGAATACAAAGAGAAACAAATTGTTATGTACTGTACCGGTGGCATTCGTTGTGAGAAAGCTTCTGCAGTTATGTTGAAAGCTGGGTTTTCTAATGTGAAACAGCTCGAAGGTGGCGTGCTTGATTATTTCAAAGAGACTGGTGGAAAGTACTGGAATGGCGATTGTTTTGTGTTTGACGAGCGAGTTGCATTAGACACGAACTTAAAAGAAACTGAGCATATTTACTGCTTTATATGTAGAGAGCCTTTATCAGCTGAAGAAAAAGCTTCACCTGATTTTAAAATAAATGAGTACTGTCCATACTGTATTAAAAATTAACACATATATTAACCAAAATTTTCTTAATAATATTTAATAATTTCTTAAATATTCTTTTTTTTAACTCAAATTTTTTAAATTCTACATAAAATATATTTGTTTTATTAAGTGAGGTGGTTTTGACATATGCTCTTAAATTTGAAAATGTTTCAAAGTCATTTTCAACATCCGATGCAATAAAAGATATCTCATTTGAAGTAGAAAAAGGTGAGTTTTTCTCGCTACTTGGTCCATCTGGATGTGGTAAGACTACTATCTTAAGAATTATTGCAGGACTAGAACAACCAACTTCTGGAGATGTATACATTAATGAACAGTTAATTAATGATATAGAGCCTCATCTACGTCCAGTAAACACTGTATTTCAGTCATACTCTCTATTCCCACATCTCACTGTAAAAGAGAACATAATATTTGGATTAAAAATAAGGAAGTATGATAAAAAAGAAATTGATTCATCACTTGAGGAAGTAATCGCATTAATTGATTTAAAAGACCACCTCAAAAGAAAACCTCATCAACTCTCAGGAGGTGAACAACAACGTGTAGCTATTGCACGTGCATTAATCAATAAACCGGAAGTCTTGCTTATGGACGAACCACTTGGAGCTTTAGATCTAAAACTCAGAGAGAGACTTCAGGTAGAAATCAAATCTATTCAAGAATCAACAAAAATTACAACCATCTATGTCACCCATGACCAGACAGAAGCATTAGCAATGTCAGACAAAATAGCTGTAATGAGTAAAGGTGAGATATTGCAAGTTGATGATCCAGAAACATTGTATGAAAAACCTACCAATAAATTTACATCAAATTTTCTTGGAAACCCAAATGTATTCAAAGGTGTTATTAAGAATGAAAAATTTATATCAGATGAATTTGAAGAAATTGCAGTTAGTAATACAAAGAATGGCCCTGCATCAATTTTTATACGACCAGAAATTATTTCATTTGGATTTAATAAAGTAACTTCGCCAAATGTGAATTGTGTAGAGGGTGTGGTTGAGCATATTTTATATCGTGGTAGTTGGTTAGATGTAATAGTCTCAGTCAACAATACAAAGATTGAAATCTCTAAAGAAAATAACTTTGATTTATCAATTCCAGATGAAGGAGAAAAAATTTATTTGTATTGGTATATCAATAAAACTTGGGTGGTTTTTGATGACCAGAAATAAACTCAACAATATCCTTGGACTTCCTGGGATTATTTTCTTATCGATTTTTTTCTTTACTCCATCACTTTTTATTTTTAGATACATATTTGGAAGCAGGACAAGAACTGGTAAAACATCTTTTGATAAAATCTATTTTGATTCTTTCTCCCAACTACTTGATTTCAATGTAGTTCCCATAATAAACAAAAGTGTTGTCACCGCTTTTTTCGTAACGCTAATTTGTTTTATAGTTGGATACCCTTTTGCCTATTACATCAAAAAACTATCTACCACTATGAAATATTTCTCTCTTTTTCTAATCTCTATCCCTTTTTTAACAAATTTTTTATCTAGAACTTATTCATGGAAAATTTTAGTTTCCAAAAATGGTCTGATTACAAAGTA
The DNA here is from genome assembly GCA_016777845.1 of Candidatus Actinomarina sp. Taxonomy (GTDB): domain Bacteria; phylum Actinomycetota; class Acidimicrobiia; order Actinomarinales; family Actinomarinaceae; genus Actinomarina. Next base: position 2,003 of record JADHQS010000031.1, read on the forward strand.
CGTCAGTATGTTTTACGACGTCTCTTCACTATTGTTTACAGATTTTGCAGTTGTATTAGGTATGGTATATGTTTACCTCCCATTTATGATTCTTCCAATATTTACATCTCTTGAAAATATTGAGGATTCTCTTTTAGAATCGGCAAAGGACCTTTATGCAAACCCTTTCAAGGCATTCTATTATGTGACTTTTAAACTCTCTCTACCAGGTGTAATTGCTGGAGTAGTCTTAACGTTTATTCCTAGCCTTGGAGCGTATATCATTCCTCAAATTCTTGGTGGATCTAAATCAATGTATTTGGGGAACTTTACTGTTCTGCAATTTATACAAGCAAGTAACTGGCCATTGGGCTCACTTGTCTCTTTAATAATTTTATTGTTTATGGTTTTTGCAATAAATCTTCTATTTAAATTTGAAGGACAACGTAATTTATGAATAGAACGGTCTTTTTAAAACTCAATTATATTTTTGTCCTAATATTTATATATCTTCCTATTTTCTTGATGGTGGGTCTCTCTTTCAATGAGTCAAAGTACTTTAATCAATGGACTGGATTTACACTGCAATGGTACGAACAGTTATTTCAAAATCAAAATATATTGAACGCTCTCTACAACTCTATGATTGTTGCCACTGTCTCAACATTTCTCTCAATACTTTTTGGTTTTGGTATTGCTCTTTATTTATTTCGAGTAAAAAATAGATTTACTTCCTTTGTTGAAAAATTTATTTATGTTCCTATTGTCATTCCTGATGTCACTATGGCGGCAATGATGTTAGTATTTTTTATCTTTCTAAGTAACTACTTAGAGATAAAGCTTGGTATTGCAACAACGATCATAAGCCATACTGCATTCAACATCTCATTTGTTACTGTCTTAATTGGCTCTAAATTAACAAGAAAACTTAGAGTGTTAGAGGAGGTTGCATCTGATTTATATGCAAATCATTTCCAGGTCATAAAACAAGTAACTCTACCGTTTGTTATGCCAGCACTTCTTGCATCGGTTATTCTATCCTTTGTTCTCTCCTTTGATGAAGTCGTAATTTCAATGTTTGTTACAGGACCAGGAAGTACTACGTTGCCGGTGTATGTATTCAGTATGATAAAGAAGGGTGTTACGCCAGCTGTCAACTCAGTTTCATCTCTGATGTTAATTTTTTCACTAATTTTAGTTACTGGAGTGCTACTCTTATCCAGAAAAGATAATTTGAAATGAAAAAATCTCTAGTTATTTTATTGGCTATTGCTATGATTTCATGCTCAACTGGCAGTACAGATGATGCAGTCGCTAGCTGTACTATTGGTTCAGTGGATGGTGATTTAAATCTCTACAACTGGGCAGAGTACATTGACCCAGAACTCTTAGAGGAATTCGAAACAACTTATGGCGTTAGCGTTAATGAAGACTTCTATACATCTAACGAAGAGGCTAGAACAAAACTTCAATCAGGGGTCAACGCATATGATATTGTGATCCCATCAGATTATATGATCAGCCAACTTATTCAAGATGATCTTTTACTTACATTGAACTTTGAACTACTACCAAATTTCTCAAACATTGATCCTGACTATACCTACCTCAACTATGATCCTGAAAATCTCTATACCGTGCCATATTTTTGGGGGACAACCGGTTTCGGTGTCAATTTAGATGCACTAGGGGTTGAGGAAGTTCCAAACACATGGGGATTAGTGTTTGATCAAGAGTTACGAGAAACCTACGGTATTACCTTTACGCTTCTAGATGATTCACGAGAGGTTCTCGGTGCTGCATTAAAATATCTTGGATATTCACTTAACTCAGTAGATGAAACTGAGATAGAAGAGGCAACACAATTATTAAAAGAAACTCAAGATGCAATTGTTGCATATGATAGCGATCAGTTCGAAGATCTTATAATTTCTGGAGAAATCAATGCTGCTCATGGTTGGAGTGGTGATTTTTTTGCACTTTTTTATGAACTTGAAGACCAATATGAAGATGTTTACTCCTCTTTTGTATATCTAATCCCAGAAGAAGGTGGCGTGCGATGGACAGATGCTATGGTCATTCCAAGTGGATCAAGCAGTATTTGTACTGCCCATACATTTATGAATTTTATGATGGATGCAGAAGTGGCAGCACAGAATGCTGAATGGAATGCTTACGCAACAGCTAACTCAGCTGCAAAAGAGTTTATCGATGAAGAAATGCTTGCAGATGAATCCATATACCCATCTGATGAAGTAGTTGCAAACTTAGAATTTATTGAAGATCTTGGTGAGGTTAATGAGATCTACGAAAATAAATTCTTTGAGGCTAAGTCTTCTAATTAAAAATTTTTTTAGTCGTCACCAGGAAAACTAGGATTTCCACCATAAGGTTCTTCGTATTTTTTTTCATATAAATCTTCTAGTGATTGATAAATTTTCTTAGATGTGGCTAATACCGTTATAATGCCTTTTTTAACAAGCCATTTATAAGGTGCTGAAAATATTCTTTGTTCTAACTCAAGTAACTTTTTAAACATAACGGTATAAAAGTACAATATTTTGAGATTTATCGGTAGTTATTATAATTAAATTTTTATTAACAGTTAAGAGTTGTCTGCCTTCGGTGTGCAAGGTAAATTAAATTAAAAATATCTTACTCTTTTAAAGTGAACAACTGTAACATCTATTTAGAAGCTGTCTTTTTAAGAATTAGTGTTGCAACACTATAAGCTTCAAACAGTAGAAGAGAGAACCTTTCATTCTCTCTTTTTCTGTATCTGGGGTAATTTAAACAATCGATTTCTTATTACTACTTTTATAAACTTATTTGTGTTTCAAGAAAAGCATGAGAGTGTATAAAAAAAGAGGGGTGCTTGACTCCCCCTCTTTTACAAATTTAGAAACCCTGTCCAGAATTTCTAAACTATAACAATAGTGTACGTGTTTTATCTGCTTACAGTTACAAAATTTTAAGCTTTGGGAACTTGGATAAAGTTGTTGCCAACCATAACGGTCTCTTCACCCAGTTTAGTAGCTGCTTTTAAAATTACCTGAACAACTTCTTTAGATTTATCTACATTACAGACAATAGAGATCTCGACGCTATCTTCTTCAACGCCCTTCCACATACCAGCTAAATAAGACACTGACCAACCATCAATGACTTTGAGGAGTTCTGGTTTAGCTAATTCAATAACCTTAGGAATAGTTTTTATCTTTAATTCAACATCAAACATTATGTCATTATTGCATAGCAAGACTTATAAAGACATAAAAAAATAACTCTCAAGAGCTGTTAGAGAACATTACATCAATTGTTTAGATTACATAAACTAAACGACACACACCTTTTAACGCCTGATAAGATAACGAGATAATATAGTCTTTTTTACTAATTAAAAAGTATTTCTTCTATATTTAGATAGAAAGTTAAGAGTTATTCGGACTCTCGTCAAATGGTCCGTCGTATCTACTCTCGTAGAAATCTTCAGCTGTTCTGTAAATCTTTTTTGAGGTTTTTAATATTGTGACTATACCCTTTTTTACGAGCCATTTATAAGGAGCTGAAAATATTCTTTTTTCTAATTCTATTAATTTCTTAAACATTAACTTTAATGTATCACAATTAACAACTTTTATTGACAAAAATAAATAGAAACAACTTTTCGAAGGAGATGCTTTGTTTAATCTTTATTTAATACTTATATATTTAACGTTATAAATTTGTTTACTTTTTCTTAATACTCTTTAAAAAAAAGGAGAACAATGAAAAAATATTTACTTACAACATTGTCTCTATTAGTTATAACAGTTGGTGTAGCATACGCTGCCCCCAGTACGTTGATAACTGGAGATAGTAATTTAAATAAACAAAATATTGAAATAAAGCACATCAAATCTTTTGGTTTAGGCGTTGGCCAGCCATTAGGTGATTTTGAAGCAGTTACTGAAATTGCTGACTTTCATCCAGGATCAAAAATGCTCTATTCAACAAACGGTTACAATAGTCCTGCTACTGTTGATCGATACGACTTAAGCGATGTAAATAATCCTGTATTAGTTGAATCTGTCAATGTGGGTACCGGTGGAGTAACATCTGTTAATATTTACGGAGACTTGCTCGCAGCTGCAGTTCCTTCTTCCACTGCAACAAATAATGGGTATTTAAAGATATACAATATCGCTGAAGATGGTGCGCTCACTTTAGCAAAATCTCTTCGTGTTGGTGTATTGCCAGATATGGTCACATTCTCGCCTGATGGAAATATGATTATAACTGCTAATGAAGGACAGCCTAACGATGCATATACAATTGATCCTGAGGGTAGTGTTTCAATTATTGATATCTCTAAAGGTGTTGCATCAGCAACGGTTAGTACAGCAAACTTTAGGGCTTTTAATAACAATCCAACAAGTATTAGAAAGTCAGTTCCTACTGCAACGTTAGCACAGGAAGTTGAACCAGAGTATATTGCAGTATCTGCAGATTCGAAAATGGCATATGTTAGCTTACAAGAAAACAACGCAATTGCTGTTGTAGATTTAACCACAAAGAAGGTTACAAGTATTTGGGATATGGGTCTAAAAGATTATCGATATAATTGTATGGATCTTTCTGATAAAGAAACGAATATTGACTCTTCAAAATCAAATAGAATCAAAATCAAATGCGCCAATGTGAGAAGTATGTATCAACCAGATGCCATAAAAGCATATGAAGTTGGCGGACATACATATATTGTTACAGCAAATGAAGGTGACTCTAGAGATTACGATGGTTACTCAGAAGAAGTTAGAGTTGCTGACTTAACATTGGATAAAGCAGCGTACCCTAAGTCTTTAACTGCTGTTCTAGATACACAGCTCGGAAGACTTAAAACCTCTAAAGAAGAGGGTGACTTTGATGGAGATGGAGATGTTGATCAGATAATTGGTTACGGGGGTAGATCATTTTCTATCTACACTGCTGGTGGTGTTCAAGTGTTCGACAGCAGAAATCAATTCTCAAGAATAACAATGGCTGATGGAACCTATCAAGATGGTAGAAGTGATGATAAAGGTTGTGAACCAGAAGGTCTTGGCATAGAAGAGATAAATGGATCTACTTATGCTTTTATTACGTTAGAACGTTGTAGCGTAATCATGGTGTATGATATTTCTGATCCTAGAAACCCTGTGTTTCAACAAGCTGTTTCTAGTGAAGGAGATGTATCGCCTGAAACTGTTGTCATAATCAAAGCAGAAGATAGTCCAAATGGTGAAACCTTACTTATTGGAACTAATGAGTATTCTGGAACCATTGCTATTTATCAAATAAATAATAAATAATTATTTAACCTACGAAAAGAGCCTTGATAAATCAAGGCTCTTTTTTTTTAACAAAATTTACTTTAAGCTAGTTTTTTGTTTAAATTCAAAATCTAGATTTTTAATATATACAATTCCCTTGTGTATGGGCACCACAATGCCAACTCTTCCCTTACTTTTTAAAGTTATGGAAGAGTTACCCCGTATTTACGAATACGTTAAGAAGATATTTTAGATTTTTCTTATGAGCAAAGAATACTTATATGCATTAGGGCTAAATAACTTGAAGTTGTATAAACACAGGAAGAAATCTTCTTATGAGAGTGAAATAGAAATTGAGAAAACAGGTGATAAAAATTCTGCAAATATTTTTACTCTCACCTTTGATGATATGCCTTAATTGAAGGCTTATTAAGTGTTACATTACACATTTACTGTTTAATAATTATTTAACAATTCTATCTGCAGGCTGAATTCATTTTTAGTATATTTGTCTTAAAAGGAGATAAATATGGAACAAATGACAATCGTATTGTCAAAATTTGAAAGTCACGATGAAGAGACTTTTCAAGCTCAGAAAGAAGTTTGGACAGAGTATTCAAAAGAATTTTCAGATGCAACAGGAGTGAAATATTACTGGGCCCATCAAGAACAAGAAGATGGTGTTTACTATATTGGCGTAAACTTGTTTCCTTCTAAGGAGTCTAGAGATGCCTGGATAGCAAGCTATGACGTAGCTGCTGGAGAAGCAGAGTTTGATGCAAAAATGTTAGAAAAAACTGGTAAAACTGCGGAAGAGAGAGAAGCTGGAAAGTTGCTTGAAATCAATATGACAGGTATGGATATTGATTTAACAAATGAATAGAAAGTAGCAATATGCCGTTATTTCATATAGAGCGAATTGCTCCTGGGTTAGGAAGTACTCCACCAGAGGAGCTTGAACAAGGAGTTCAAAACTCAGAGTCTGTTTTGGTAGAGATGCGAAGTGAAGGAAAAAATATCAGACAGGTGCGTAGTTTTGCCAACATGGATGGTATTTTCTGTATTTATGAAGCTGACTCTGAAGATCTCATTAGAGAACATGCGGAGAGATCCGGTGGTACAGCAGATAAAATTACTGAAATAACTGGAGAAATTCAGCACGATACATCTGAACAGTAATGATTAAATTATTTATTAAAATGCAGTTGAAATAGTGTTGGTTTATATCAGTAGATATATCTTAAAAAATTATCCAGAGGAATCATTTTTTAAATAGTTATAAAGAACTGTACCTATAGAGCTTCCAACAATAGGAAATAGTATATAAAACCATATCTCAATAGTGTTTCCATATAGAATCATGGGTCCAATACTTCGTGCTGGATTTAAAGATGCACCTGTCATGTCTCCAATAAGAAGTGCAGATAGAGTAACTGCTCCTCCAATTGCTAAACCATAAACTCTATTGTCGTTTCTTGTTACTAATAGAATCACCAACATAAGGAAAGCTGTGCATAATATCTCCGCCACAGATCCAGGTATATATGTAGTAGATATAGTTGTGGTTCCAAAACTATGTTGTTCTGTAAATACAATATTGTGTAACAACGATGCGGAAATTGCACTTAGTATCTGAATACTTATGTAAAGAATTCCATCTTTTACTGAGATTTCCTTATTAATAAAAAACCCAATCGTGACTGCTGGATTAAAGTGAGCACCAGAGTATTTTCCTAAGAGATAAACACAGCTTGTAATTGTTAGTCCAAAAACATAAGGAATAAGCTTTGGATTAAAGTTACCTACCTCAGAAAGTATGACTGACCCACATCCAATAAATACTAGAGCAAACGTTCCCAATGCTTCTGCAAGTAGGGATTTGGAATTTGCAGTAAATCTTAAATTACTCATTTTGGTGAGTGTTCTGTAAAGAAAAGTTTTTCATATCAATATTAGAGCAATTGCTAAAAACCCTGAAAATCCAATAATATCTGTAATTAACGTTAAGAAAATATTTGAAGCTAAAGCCGGATCGTATCCAATTTTTCTCAAAATTAAAGGTATAGCTGAGCCAAATAAATTCCCAATTAAGACATTTCCAAAAACAGCTATGC
>JADHQS010000004.1 GCA_016777845.1 Candidatus Actinomarina sp.
CCATCAGCTAAATTACTAAATGCCGAAGCAGTTAAAAGTAAATTAAAATTTTTTTTTGATTCTTTTTTCATTTTTTAATTTATTATCATTTAATCTCTGCTCATTTAGAATAAAACACTATGGAAATAATAATTGAAAAGTTTTTAGAAATTGCGATTATATTAGTTGCTGCCAAATTTGGAGCAGAATTAATGAGAAGAATTAACCAACCTGCAGTAATAGGAGAGTTGGTTATTGGAATTATTATTGGTTATTACGGTCTAGGGCTTCTTCCACATTTTGAATCTGGAGATGTCGTATCAACATTAGCCGAGATTGGTGTAGTCCTTTTGTTGTTTGAAGTAGGACTAGAAACCAATTTAGATGAGTTTATAGAACTCGGCTCAACGTCTCTTCTTGTAGCGCTGATAGGTGTTGTCGCACCATTTGCTTTAGGTTTTGGGTCAATCTATGCACTAAATTTAGGTGGAGAAGATCAGTTCGGAGTAGCTTTATTCGTTGGTGCAGCAATGACAGCTACCTCAGTAGGTATTACTGCAAGAGTGTTTGGAGATTTAGGTGCTTTAAAATCAAGAGAAGCAAAAACAATTATTGGAGCAGCGGTTGTAGATGATATTTTAGGCTTACTAATTCTCACTGTTGTTGCAGGAGTTTTGGGAAGCTCAGGAGATTTCTCATTAGTAGACCTTGGAGTGATCAGTGCAAAGGCAATAGGTTTTTTATTAGCAGTAGTACTTGTTGGAAGAAAACTTTCAAAACCAATATTTAATTTTTTCGTAAAAATACCATCACCCGGAACATTTGTAACTGGTAGTTTTATATTTGCAATGTTGCTCGGTGCAGCTGCTCATTTTGTAGGACTTCACCCAATAGTTGGAGCTTTTGCAGGAGGAGTAGTCGCTGGTGAATCTGGCATGACTCATAGAATCAGAGAAGAGATGAAACCTCTAAACTTTTTACTTGTTCCAATATTTTTTGTGTACATTGGTTCGGAAGTAAACATTCAAACTTTGGCTTCTCTTGATGTGTTTTTATATGGAATGTTGGTAAGCTTGCTCGCATTTGTTGGCAAATACATTTCAGCGCTTGGGGCTATGGGCAAAGGCCTTAACACTTCTCTTATTGGTATTGGAATGTCACCAAGAGGCGAAGTTGGACTTATATTTGTTGCTGTTGCCACAACAACACTTTCAGATGTAATTTCTGGTGATATTATTTCAATAATTATATGGATGGTTATAGTCACTACTGTAATAGCTCCTATATTACTGAATAGAATACTACAAAAAGTACCATTATCAGAAAGAGATGATGACAGTAGGTTTGAATCACCTGTAGTTGAGTAGGAAAAATAGGCCAATAAATTAAATTTTTAGTATCATATTATGAGTCACATTAAGGGGGATATAAATGCTATTTAATTCTATGCTTGCAGCTGCCGCCGGCTTAATGCTTGCAGCTTTTTATGCAAATAAAGTTTTATCAATTAAAGTAACTGATTCTAGAGTAGAAGAGCTCTCTTCTGCCATTAGACAAGGCTCAATGGCTTTTTTAAAAAGAATGTATTCATGGATTAGTGTTTTTGTCGTAATTTTGGCTGTCTTGATTTCCTCTCTTACTGAATGGGGATATCCGTGGGGTTCTGTGGCATTTGTTGCAGGCGCTTTACTTTCTTCATTAGCAGGGTTTGTAGGTATGAGAATTGCAACTGCAGCAAATGGAAGAACTACAGAAGCTGCAAGGGACGGTGGCACTCTTAAAGCACTACCCGTAGCATTTAGAGGTGGAGCAGTTATGGGTTTCACAGTTGCAGGCTTGGGGTTGCTAGGAGTAGCTTTGGGATATTATTTATTTATTGAAGTTCTAGATCTTCCAAACGGATATGACGTATTAGCAGCAATAGGTCTTGGAGGTTCATCAATAGCTCTTTTTGCAAGAGTTGGTGGTGGAATTTATACAAAAGCAGCAGATGTAGGAGCAGACTTGGTTGGTAAAGTTGAAGCCGGAATTCCTGAGGACGATCCAAGAAACCCCGCAACTATTGCTGACAATGTTGGTGACAATGTTGGTGACGTTGCAGGAATGGGTGCAGATCTGTTTGAAAGCTATGTAGGTTCACTTGTTGCTCCGCTTGCTTATGCTGCAATTGTTTTTGCTGGACAAAGCGTACTTCCATCTTTACTACTTTTTCCACTAGCTGTAGGAACAGTAGGGATGGGGGCATCTATCCTCTCATCATTTTTAGTTGTTCCAAAAGAAGGAAAGCTAGCACAGGCTCTTCATAGAGGCACTTATAGTGCGGCAATATTAACTGTTGTCGGTGTTTATTTTCTTAGTGAGTTTATGTTCGCTGATTATGCAGAAAATCCAATAGGATTATTTTTCTCAGTCATCATTGGTCTTGGTGTCGGATTATTAGTAGGTCAAATTTCAGAGTGGTTTACATCTGATCATTATTCAATTGTTAAAAATATTGCAGATCAAGCAAAGACTGGTCCAGCTACTCTTGTGTTATCAGGTATATCTGAAGGTATGCGATCAGCGGCTTTTTCAGTTGTTGTAGTTGTTTTTGGAATTTATGGTGCTTACACAGCAGGAGACTGGGCTTTAGGTGCTGATGGTGGAATTTATGGTATTGCCATTGCAGCAATTGGTGTTTTATCTACTTTAGGAATAACTGTAGCAGTAGATGCTTATGGCCCAATTGCCGACAATGCTGGTGGAATTGCTGAAATGGCACACCTACCTCCTGAAGTAAGAGAAGCTACTGATGAATTAGACTCTTTAGGAAACACAACTGCAGCAATTGCAAAAGGATTTGCAATTGGTTCAGCAGCAGTTACCGCACTTGCTTTATTTTCAGCTTTTGTACAAAGTGCAGGGATTGAAAAATTAGATATTACAGAGGTAGAAGTAACTTTAGGTTTATTTTTGGGAGGTATGTTTCCCTTTTTGTTTGCCGCTATGACCATTAACGCAGTTGGAAGAGCAGCATTTAAAATGATTGAAGAGGTTAGACGACAGTTTAATGAAATTCCTGGTTTGAGAGAAGGTAAAGAAGGTGTTGTTCCCGACTATACAAAGTGTGTAGATATAGCGACAACTGCTGCATTAAAAGAAATGTTACTACCAGGGGGCTTAGCTATCGCTCTTCCGTTGATAATTGGTTTTTGGGATAAGGAGGCACTTGGAGGTTTCTTAGCTGGATCATTAGTTACTGGATTTCTCCTAGCAATATTTATGGCAAACTCTGGTGGGGCTTGGGATAATGCTAAAAAATATATTGAAGCTGGTGGTGGAGCAGGTAAGGGTTCTGACGAACATAAAGCTGCTGTCATTGGCGATACAATAGGTGATCCATTTAAAGACACTTCTGGTCCAGCAATGAATATTGTCATTAAGGTTATGACAATTGTAAGCCTTATATTTGCATCTGCTTTTTAAATTAATTGAAAACAGTTCATTTCATAAGACATGGTGAAACTGAGCAGAATGCACTAAAAGTTTGGCAAGGTCACACTGACACACCTTTAAATAAAAAAGGGCTGGAACAATCTAAATTATTATCTGAAAGGATAAGCAGTAGAGTTACAAAAGTTTTCTCTTCCGATTTAAAAAGAGCATCTCAAACAGCCTCATTTTTGTCAAGTTCTTTAGAACTTAGAGATAATCTTAGAGAGGTTAATGTCGGCGACTTTACAGGAAAGTCTGTGAAAGACACCTACACTTCAAATCATGAAATTTTTCAATCATTGCAAAATGACTCTTTTCAATTTCCTAATGGTGAGGCGGTAAAAGAATTTAAAGAGAGAGTTAGGTACGAGTTAGAGTATATTTTTAACCAGACAGAAGAAGATTCAGAAACTGTTGTTGTTACACATGGATTTTTTATAGGAACTGCCATTGGTTTGACATTAGGGTTTAACAAGTATCCTTTTCCAATTGGAGATATAACAAATACTTCAATATCAACAATTGTGAAAAGAGAAACAGTTACACAGGTGAATAAATTTAATGATTCTATTCATTTGAAGAAAGAGAATATAGACTTTCCAGCTAAATCTAAAGATAATACACTAACCTTTATCAGACATGGACAGACTGATTCAAATATAGAAGGCATTTGGCAAGGTCATATTGACAACCCTTTGAATGAAACGGGTATAAAAGAGGCGAGTCTTTTAAAAGATTTATTTAAAAATTATGATCTCTACATTTCTTCTCCATACAAAAGAGCAAACCAAACCCTTTCCTTAATCACCGAAAACAATATTAAAATTTTTGATGAGTTGACAGAGATGGATCTTGGTCAATGGGAAGGCTTAACAACTTCTGAAATACTAAACAAGTATCAAGAAAACTTTATAGAAGCATTATTTATAAATCATAAAACTAAATATGGCATTGATGGCGAGTCAATACATGAAGCAGGAAAAAGAGTTGAAAATCTTATAAACGATCTTGAAAACAAAAAGTTATTAATTGCAAGTCACGGAGGAACTATTAAATCAGCAATTACAAAATTAATAAAGTCTCCGGATTCAAAAGCGGCATCAGCATTCACAATCCCAAATAATCTTGGAGTTTCATGTTTGGTGCCTAAAGATAACAAATATTTTCTTTGGTCTTATAATGTAGGAAAAATAGGATATGAAAACATTAGTTATAACAAATGATTACTCACCAAAGAAAGGTGGTATTTCTACATATATTAAATCTTTTACTGAAAATTTAGATTTTGAGACCTTTATATATGCACCCAATTGGGCTGAAGGTGATAATGTAATCAAATCTAAGTATAGTTTTATCTTTGCTGGAAACAGATTCGTACGTGAAATAAACGATATTGTTAATCAAAAAAACATAGAACTTATCTTACATGCTTCAAGCAATCCACAATTTCTACTAGTTAATCAACTAGAAAAATTAGGGAAAAAACAATACATGATTGTTCACGGAGCTGAATTTAATATAATCAATTCAATTCCTGTATTAAAAAAAATATTGAGAAGAAGTTTTAATGCGCTAGAAAAAATATTTACTGTCAGTTTCTTTACCGCAAGAAAACTAGAAGATATTTCCGAAACGGAAATTGTTTTAATTGGTGCTGGGGTAGAGCCAAACGAGTACATAAAAGATTACTCTACTAAAGATAACCTTACAGTTGGAGTTGCCAGTAGGTTTGTATCGAGAAAAAAAATTGATTGGGTAATAGATGCTTTGCATGAATTAAAAATGGACGGAGTTAATGTTGACCTGAAGATCTTTGGGTATGGAAAGTTAGAGAAATATTTAAAAAAATTGAGCCAAGTCTCATCCCCAAATATTGAATTTTATAGCGATGAAGAAGAACATTCATTATCAAATTTTTATAAGGAACTTGATATATTCGTAATGCCAGCCAAATCTAGATTTTTTGGAAGAGAATTTGAAGGCCTGGGTCTTGTTTACTTGGAGGCAGGCAGTTTTGGCTTGCCTATTTTAGTTGGCAGTTCTGGTGGAGCTTTTGAAACTATTATTCCTGGGAAAACCGGTTTCATTGTCGGTTCTAGACAAGACATATATGATGGCGTAAAGTATTTTAATGATAATCCTAATGAGATTGAACAATTTGGTAAGCAATCAAAAATTTTTGTTGAAGATAACTTTTCCTGGGAAAAAACTACAAATATATTTACTTCTGAAATTTAGACTTCTACACTATCTCCAAAAAGTGACATTATTGCCTCTTTTTCAATAGTTAAAGCATCTCGAGGATTTTCTAAAGGTTTATTTTTTTTCTCAATGAGGATTTTATTGACAAGATTATCTTTTGTAGCATCTTCTGGCTTCATTCTAAATCTTCCTCTATAGAAAACAATATCAAGAGATTTAGCTAAACCAACCAAGTGTTCTTTAGATAGTTTCTTAATATACTTTTCATCTAATAAGTAGTGATTGTTTATCATTTCAATTATTTTATTTTTTGTTGCACTTTTCGGAATTTTAAGAATTTCTCCACCTAAATAATTTGAAATAGCTTTATTTTTTTCATCATCTAGCAATTCTCTAAGTTCATCTTTCGATAAAGCTTGCAGCTCTTCATTATCAAAGACAGTTCTATTTTTTTGTTTCATTGCATATCCACCATAGGGACCCACAGCTGAAGAATATGTCCAATCACCAACCTCAACTACTTTTTTTGGGTTTTTTGCAGATAAAGAAAATCTTTCGATACATTGTTCTTTAGTTAAGGTATCAGGATCTTCACCTTCAAATATTGGACCAATAAGGTTTTTGAATTCACATTTCGCTTGTCTAACACCTTTTTGTTTTTCACCATGCTGAATATAGAAACCTCCATTAGGTCCTAGTTTTATGAATATCGAAGCAGAACAAAGATTACATTTGGAAACTACACGTTCTTTTTTTAGACTTTCTTCTTGATGACTTTCTAATTCTTTGATGTATTCATTCTCTATTTCTTCAAGTGAAATTTCTGGTGGAAGACCAACCTTAAAATCATCGTCTCTTAACAGATAAGGGTAAGGAATTTTACCTTGAATTCTTCCAGTTTTAACTACGTATCTAGATTCAAATGGAAGATTTACAGTAGTAAGTAAAAGAGGGTCTTGCACACCATAATGTTCAACATGATTATTAATTGTATTAAATGAGTTTTCTAAAAATTCAATTTTAGATTTTTCTGGATCTCTACTTTCTAAGATTTTATCAAGATCATCTTCCATAGATTTTGAAAACTCATAATCAATATATTGATTAAAGTGTGGTTTCATGAAATTATTAATAAATGCCATAGCTAAAATTCTAGGTTTTAAACTAGATTCAGCATTTATAAAAACAGATGTAATACTTTCAATAATGGAGACGTAGGTTGAAGGTCTTCCTATTCCAAGCTCTTCTAGCTTGTTAATTAGTGAAGTGGACGAATATCTATTTGGTGGATTTGTAAATTTTTCTTCTTTTTCAGCAGAAACAATAGACACCTCATCATTTTCTTTTAAGTCTGGTAATTCTTGAGACTTTTCAGTAGCATCTTTTATTAAATCTCTATAACCACCAAATGTCCATGTAGTTCCAGAGATGCTAAGTGTCAGCGAAGAATATTGAGGATCTGTTACTTCTATTTCAATTGTTTTAGTTACTCCCTGAGCGTCAGTCATTTGTGAGGCTACTGTGGTATTGAAAATTAATTTATATAACTTGTATTCATCGCTATCTTCTTTATGGGTTGCTAGCAATTCTTCAGGTGTGATAAATTTATCTCCAGAAGGTCTTATTGCCTCATGAGCTGCTTGGGCATTTTTAGTATCACCATATAAGTTTGGTTGAGAGGGAAGGTGTTTGGTTGAAAAATTTTCAGAAATATAATCCCGGGAAGCTTTGATTGCATTATCAGAGAGCCTTATAGAGTCTGTTCTCATATATGTAATTAATCCCTCTTGATAAAGTCTTTGGGCAATTCCCATTGTTTTTTTAGGTTGAAAACCTAGATTGCTTCTCGCAGAAGTTTGCAAACTTGTAGTTTTAAAAGGTTTTGGAGGCTTTCCGCTTCTTGAAGATTGTTTTATATTTGAAATTTTTGCAATCGAATTAGTTAATATCTCTACAATTTTCTCAGCATCATTTTTATCAAGATACTTTTTATCTTTATTTGTTTTTTCACCTTTATCGTTAAAGTCAGCTGATGTTGCAATTCTCTTTTCACCAACTTTTTTTAAATTAGCATCAAAGTTAACTTCATTACTTTCACAACTTGTTTTAATTTCAAAATATAAAGATTTAACAAATTTTATTCTCTCTTCTTCTCTCTCAACAATAAGCCTTATTGCTGGTCCTTGAACTCTACCTGTCGATATAAAAGCACCACCCAAATCTCTAACTTTTGGAGAAATTTCATAACCAATCATTCTGTCTAGGGTTCTCCTGGCTTCATAAGATTTAAACTTACCTACATCAATTGTGTCAGGATTGCTCATCGCTTTTGTCACTGCTGATTCAGTTATTTCATTAAATTTAATTCTTTTCGGCTCACCTTTAATTTCAAGCGCTTCTTTTAAATGGTAAGCAATTGCTTCACCCTCTCTATCATCGTCAGTTGCTAAGTAAACTTCTGGAGCTGTATCAGCTATTTCTTTGAGCTCACTTACTATTTTTTTTCTATCTTCAGGTATGACATATATGTTTTCAAATTTCTCAGGTTTAACTGCCCCCCATAAAATTTTCTTACTATCAAATTTAGAAGGTATAGATTTTGTATTTCTAGGAAGATCTCTTATATGACCAACACTTGACTTTACTATATAGTTAGGTCCTAAAATTTTCGATATAGTTTTAACTTTTGTTGGTGACTCAACAATTACTAAAGGCTTTGACATGTTCTTATTGATAACACTATTTTGTTCATATGTACAGTATTTAAGAAAAAAAGTATTTTTAAATATTATTAGGATTAAAGAAAAGAAATGAAATCAGTAAAAATATTTTCAAGATCACCCTTCTCTATTTTATGGTGGTCAGGCACTCTTTCTAGTTTTGGTGACTGGGCAACACTCTTTGCATCCGTTGCACTTGCTAGTTATTTGGGTACAACTGAAGGAAATTCTGAATTAACTGCTGTAGTCCCTGTTGTAGCCAGAATAATTCCTGCATTTATGTCTTCATTTGCTGGCCTGTTAGCAGATAGATTCAATAAAAAAAATGTAATGATTGTTTGTGATTTAGTAAGGATGGTTATTGTTTTAGGATTATTTTTTACTACAACTCTTTTTCAACTATTTTTAATAAACTTTATTGCTGAAATCTTTTCATTAATCAGGCAACCTTCAAGAGAGGCAATTGTTCCAGAGCTAGTAGAAAATAATTACTTAGTTAAAGCAAATTCACTATTTGTTGTAGGAACCTATGCATCCCTTCCTTTGGCTTCTCTACTATTTGGATTTTTTTCTGATGCAAAATTTATAGAATCAATAGTTTCATTTGGTAATGGCTGGAGTGGTTCAGTTGTATTTTTGTTAGATTCATTAACATTTTTCATGTCAACTATTTTGTTATTCTCCTTAAAAACGAGTTCTCTAAGTGTTGGAACCACAACTCAAAACAATGCTCTTTCAGACCTAAAAGAAGGAATAAATTATTTTTTTAAAAATAAAGAACTTAGGACTGTAACAACATCTATATCTCTTAGTCTTATTGGTGCTGGGGCATTGTTTGTCTTAGGGAGCTCATACCTTACACAATCTCTCAAATTTACTCAGAGCTCATTTGGTTTCATGATTGCTTCATTTGGTTTTGGAATTGTGTTCATAATGGTAATTTTGAGTTATTTTGTAACCACTTTTAATAGAGTATCTTTTTTTATTGGCATCAGTATGATTATCACCGGCCTTTCCTTACTGTTTGCCTTTAACTCTTATGAGTTTTCTACTATTTTATTTTTTATATGTATTTCTGGAATTGGTTCAGGCTCCGTTTATTTACTAACTATTAGTTATTTACAAAGTACAACTTCTAAAAATCTTCGAGGTAGAGTTTTTGGTAATTTTTATACAATTGGGAGATTATCCCTGTTGGTTTCAGTTTTCATTTCTGGTTTCGTCGCAAGCTTCGCAAACAACTACTTTGAGGTAGATGGAGTTTTATTGGTACTTAGATTAAGTTCCTACTTTATATTATTTTCTGGAATCATGACTTTTATAAGAGGATATAAAAAAATTATAAGAGAATTTGGGTTTGAAAATTCAAATTTTAATAAGTTAAGATTAAATCTTGAGAGCAATGAGGATGAGCCATTATGAATTCTAATTATATAGCCTTTGAGGGAATCGATGGATCTGGTAAAACTAGCATTATTGAAAATCTTTCAGATATCTTAAACTCTCAAAACAAAGAACATACAATTGTGAGAGAACCTGGTGGGACATCCGTAGGAGAGGGTATTAGAGAGTTATTATTAAGCCATGACTATCAAGTAAACCCACTCGCTGAAGCACTCTTATTTTGTGCTCAAAGATCTCAGTTGATTGAAGAAGTAGTTCTCCCATCCCTTAATAATGGGGTTGTAGTTTTGTCAGACAGAAGCGCGTATTCTTCTGTTGCTTATCAAGGAGAAGGAAGAGGTCTTGGATATGAAAAAATATATCAATTAAACGATATCTCAATACAATCCAACTGGCCTGAAAGAGTTGTTCTTCTTGATATAGATCCAGAAGTTTCACTTTTAAGACAACAAGTAGCAGATAGGATTGGAAGCGACAAAGTAGAATTTTTTCAAAAAGTGCGTAGAGGATATTTAAAACTTGCAGAAGAGTTTAAAGATAGCTTTTTAATTTTGAATGCAGAAAACAATATTGAAGTAAACATAGAGGCCATTTGTAACTGGTTAGAAATTGACAACAGTAAATAAAAAATTAATACAAGAAGTAGAATCACCATTTCACTCCTATTTGTTATTTTCGAATTTTTCATCTGAGTTGGTTAAACAAGCAAAAATGTTTGCAATGTTGTTAGCTTTTGATTCAAAAGATTATGCTGAACACCCTGATATCAAGATTATAGATTCTGAAAATCTAAACACTTTAGGGGTTGAAGATATAAGAGATGTTATTAATAAAGATAGTCTCTCACCTATTGAGGGTAGATTTAAAGTAGTAATATTTCCTCCCGCAAAGTCATTAACCGAAGAAGCATCAAATGCATTACTTAAAACTATCGAAGAGCCTTCAAGTAGAAGTATTTTTATAATTTTATCTTCAGGTAAGTTTTGGTCACATGCGAGAGACGATTCCCAAAACACAATTTTATCTACGATAAAAAGTAGATGTAGAACAATATTTCTTGAATCTGAGAATGAAATTAAATTTGATTTTTCAACTTTAGATTTCGAAAAATTTTTAGATGGTACATATTTAAATTTGGATATTGAAAAAAACTTAGTTGAAAAATTACAAGAAGCTACACAGGATCTCAAGGAAATTAATGAAACTGAATCAGAAAGAATAAAACGCTACCAAATTTTTCTCAACACAATTAATGAGTTCGTTTCCAATTTTGACGAAACCAGAAACATAACTTCAAACTCTGTTTTAATAGAAAGTCTTACTTATTTAGGAAGTTCATTAATTATCCAGGAAAACCTTGATCAAGATTACTATGATTTTATTCTAAAGCTTGAAATTGCAATGCGGGAGATAAGTTCTGGCATGAGACCTCAAATAGTATTAAGCAATCTAACAATAAATTCAGGTTCAAATGAATAGAATTGTTTTACTTGGCACAGGTTGCCCTAGTCCAAGCCATATTCGCTATGGTCCAAGCACTTTAATATTTACAGAAAAACACAAAATATTGATAGACGCTGGTTCTGGAGTAACACAAAGATTGAGCGAGTTCGGGTTAGCTCCATCGGAAATAGATATTATTTTAATTACCCATCTTCACTCAGACCATATTGTCGACTTATATCAACTTTACATTTCAGGGTGGCACACTGGAAGAACTAAGCCATTTAAAATTGTAGGCCCAAAGGGTATAAAAAAGTTTTTTGATAAAAATGTTGAAGCATATTCAGATGAATTAAATCTGAGAGTTGATTGGGAGAAAAGACCTAACCATGAAGGTTTAGATATTGAGATTAGTGAAATTGAAAAAGAATTTGTTTACGAATCAATTGGTATAAAAATAACAAGCATTGAGGTACAACATCAGCCTGTTGAGCCAGCATACGGGTATCAAGTTTTTGTAGATGACAAAAAAATAACTTATTCAGGAGATACACGATACAGTATAAATTTGGAAGAAGCTTCAAAAGATGCAGATTATTTAATACATGAGGTTTTTGTGAGTCTAAATTTTGATGATAAAAGAATGACACAAGATACATTAGTAAATGTAAAAGAGTATCATTCCACACCAGAAGATGTTGGAACTTTAGCTCAAGCAGCTAATGTAAAAAAGCTAATATTAAATCATTTTGTTCCGCCAGTATTTGATGAGGAAAGTCTAAAAGCTGAAATATCTCAGTATTACGACGGCGAAATAATTGTTGGTAATGATTTAGATGAGTTTATTTTATAATTTGATGAACAATCTTTCCAACCACTTTAATTAGTTGTAAAATACAAACATGGAAATACCTAAAGTTCCTGGTTTACCAATAATTGGCCACTCTATACCATTTCAAAGAAATGCGCTAAATTTTACAGCTGAAAAGCAGAAAAAATATGGAGATATATTTCAGATTTCATTGCTAAACGAAAATTTTATAGTTCTTTTAACTCCAGAAATTACAAAGGAAGTCTTTCTAGATAAGGATGACAATTTCTCTTCTAAAGAAGGGTGGGCTGTCACCCTTGGTCCAACATTTGAAAACGGACTCATGCTTCGAGACTTTGATGATCATAAATATCACCGAACCCTTCTTCAAGACTCTTTCAGGCACGATGCAATTCATAATTACCTTTCAATCATTCAACCAATTATTGATACATGGGTAGAAAGCATAAAAACTAAAAGAACCTTTAATTTGTATGAATCCATAAAACAATTAATGTTCGATATATCTTTGAGTTTATTTTTTCTAGATGTAAAAAACGATGAATCTCAAAAGCTAAACAATCTTTTTATGGATTCTATTGCATCTGCTACATCAGCTGTTCGATGGCCTCTTCCATTTACACAGTTGAAAAAGGGACTCAAGGCAAGAGAATATTTACTCGATTATTTTGAGTCAAAGTCACAAATGATTGATGAAGAAAGTAAAAAAACACTATTTGCAGAATTAGTTAATACAAACAAGGGAGATGCAGGGCTAAGTGATCATGAAATTGCAGAACATATGATTTTTTTACTACTTGCAGCTCATGACACAACGACCATAACACTTACCAATTCAATCTATAATCTCTCAAAAAATCCAGATTTTTTAAATGATCTTCGACAGGAAGCTTCAGAAGTTGATCCACTGGATATTTCGTCACTTAAAAATGGAAATTTCGCGGAATCAATTTTTCAAGAAGCAATCAGATACTACCCACCAGTGCCATTTTCAATAAGAAGAGTTATGAGAGATACAAAAATTGGAGGTTACAACGTAGACGGTGGTACTTATTTAACTATAAGTCCTTTATTATTACACCATGATGAAAGGTATTGGGATAATCCATCAGTATTTGATCCGTATAGGTTTATAGATCCAACTTATACTAATAAGGCTTATTTCCCATTTGCTGGTGGAGCGCACACTTGTATTGGAAAGTTTTTTGCTAGCTATATGTTTAAAAATGTAATTTATAAGTACGTTCAGAATGTTGAGAAGCCTTCTATTGACAAAAGTTTAAATATTAGACCTACTCCAATTCCTCACCCAATTGAGGACGTTAAAGTAACTATTTAAGACTCAATCATCTCCCACAAATGTAAACAAGCATGGGTTTTATACGGATCCCATTTTTCTGCATAGATTTCGAATTGTTTTTGAGTCGCATCTTTGTCAACCATTTTAAGCTGAATCATTGCTTGTCTTAAAGCAGCATCTCCACAGGAAAAAATATTCTTATTGCGAATGCAAAACATTTCAAACATATCAACACTCCAAGGACCTATTCCAAAAATTTTTAATAATGACTTTTCTCTTTCCACCTGAGTGAGATTAAAAAAATTTTTCATTGATTGCATTTCAAGCCAACTTATTACTGCTTTAATTGATTTGGCTTTGTTGAGGCTTAACCCTAAATTTTTAATTTGTATAATGCTTAGTTTTTCAAAGTTTTCTACTTTAAAATTTTTTTTGTTAAAATTTTCCAACATTTTTTCCTTTATACTCTTTGCAGCCAGGCTAGAGATGAATTGCGAAATAATGATGTCTACAAAAGTATCAAAAGGATCTTTTTTACTTTTTGAGAATTTTATGGGTCCATTAGTTTTAATTATTTTTGATAAAACTTTATCTCTTTCAATTAGAAATTTCTCTTCTGAGGTGAAATCAGCATTCATTCATTCAATATCTAGTTTTTTTAACTTCTTTAAATTTAAAAACAAATATATACTCACAAGCATTCCTACAGTCACTAACCCTCTATATCCAATTAATAAATAAGAGAGTCCTAAGGTTGTGTGAGCTGTAAAGCTTCCGAGGAACACATAAGAGTCGCTTCGTATATTTAAAGGTGTTTTAAACTTGATCGAAAATTTTGAAATAGCTGCACTGATTGCTACATAATTGAAGTTCCAACCTAATCCAAGCAAATAAAGACCTATTTTTAGTGCAACTGGACCAGAATTAATAAATGTAGTCAAACAACTTATAAATAAAATTGCAGTTCCGACATAGGTAAAATTCTTGTATCCGTATTTGTCAACATAATTTCCTAATATAGGCGATAGCAAAAACATTCCAAGTGTGTGGTAACTAATAATTACTCCAACTAATTCAACTGTTTCACCAATATCTTGAACATGGAGGGGTGTTGCTGACATAATTACGACCATTGTGAAATGATTTAGAACTAGAAGAAGGGTCAAAATGTTTCCATCTTTTTTTGATTCAATTGCTTTCTTTGCAACTTCCTCTACTTCTGCTGGTTCTCGAAGTAAACTGTTTGAAGTAGTGAACGTCAAAACTGATGCGGAGGCAAAAAGCATACCAACCATTGCGACTATATAACCAACAATTAATTCAGAGTTAAATAAATTATCAAAATAATCAGAGTAGACACTTACTAATCTTGGTCCAAAAATTGATCCAAACACAGAAAACCAAACTGCAAGGGATAATGCTGTAGCTTTAAATTTTTCACTTGCAACAAATGATGCAGCATATCTTGATTGAAGTGTTGCAGATTGTCCAAATCCAAGTATTAGTGCGCCAACCATTAACAAAATAAAAGAGTCAACAATAAGACTGTAAAATAGTACAACACTCCCAAGAGCACCTACAAAAAATGTTAAGGACAATGCAGCAAGTCTGGAATATTTTTTCGAAATTTTATAAAACATTTGAGTTCCAAGAAACGCACCACCTACACCTACAGCGTTTGGGAATCCAAGAAATAACGGATTGTTTGACACCTCTCTTGCAGCCAATACCGTTACAGTGATTGCAGCTATGAAACCAATCGATGAAAAACCAACTGATAGTAAAAGACCAAATATTTTTTTTGTATCAGTTATCATAGTTAAAGGTTAGCTAGAGAATTATTTAAAGTTTTCTTTGTCTTTTGATTGAAAAAAATTTTATTTTAATTAGCATAATAAATGCATAGAGAGAGGAATTCCTCAGCAACCTAGATGCCAACTAAGGTGCTTTTTGATGTGGTTATACAACAAAAAATGGCGTTCCAATCCTTGCGTTTTTTAACAAGGAGATTTAAATTGTCAAAATATGTAACTGCTGAAACAGTTTCCCCAGGACATCCTGACAAAATTGCAGACTTAATTTCTGATTATGTTTTAACAAAAGCTTTACAAAACAACAGTTCGTCAAGAGTTGCAGTGGAGACCTTTCTTACTGGAACAAAGAATGGTGGTCTAGTACTTGTAGGTGGAGAAATTAGTGAAATTGCAGAAATAACTACTGATGATGTTCTTACAATTGTTAAAGAAGCACTTAACAAAACTATAAAAACTAGCTTTGAAGATTTTGATTTAGACAATCTATCTATCTATAACGAATTAACACCACAATCTGAGGAAATTCGTGCAGCTGTTGAAGATGATGAGGACCAAGGTGCTGGAGATCAAGGAATAATGGTAGGATTTGCAACTAATAAAACAAAATCATTTATGCCACCAACATTTGATATGTCCAGAAATATACAAAAATCACTGTGGGATCTTCAAAATTTAGATGAGATGCTTGACCTTGATTCAAAAGTACAAGTAACTAGTGGAGGAGAAAAAACAAAAGTTGTAGTATCAACCCAGCACAAAAAAGATATTGATATGGTGAAATTATTTAAAGAAGTTTCTGAAATTGTTGCTAATAATGTTGAATCTGATTTTGAGTTAGATTTGAACCCATCAGGATCATTTGTCAAAGGAGGACCGGCAGGTGATACAGGACTTACGGGTCGAAAGATAGTTGTTGATGCTTATGGCCCATCAGTACCTGTGGGTGGCGGAGCGTTTTCAGGAAAAGACCCAAGCAAAGTTGATAGGTCAGCTGCTTATGCTGCCAGACATTTAGCAAAAAATATTGTTGCACATAAATTAGCAGAAGATTGTCTAGTAAGAGTTTCGTATGCAATAGGTAAAGCTGAGCCGTATGAGCTTACAGTAGAGACTTTTGGCACACTTAAAGTTGAACAAAGTAAATTAAATGATTTTGTAGACAAGTTTGATATGAAACCTGGTGCTATTATTGAAAGATTAAATTTAACTAGTGTCGATTACAGAAAAGATACTTTATTTTCTCATTTCGGACATGCTGATAGGAATTGGGAAAAAATAGAAAATATTTAGTCAAATTTAAATTATTTGATATAATTTGAGGAGCATAAAGAGAAGGTTAAGACCTCGGCAACCTGGATGACTATCCAAGGTGCTTGAAGATGTGGCAGCAATGCAACTAAGTAGTCAAACTCCTTCTCCAAATTAAAGGAGAAATAATGAAATTTAATTCAAAGCTAATACATGCTGGTTGGGATTCAGATGCAGATGCAGAAGGCTCCATAACCGTTCCAATTTATAAAACAACAGCATATCAATTTAACAACACAGAGCATGCTGCGAATTTATTTGGTTTAAAAGAGCCTGGAAATATTTATTCTAGACTAGGGAATCCTACAGTTGGAGCACTTGAAGCCAGGCTAACCGCACTAGAAGATGGGGCTATGTGCGTTGCTCTTTCATCAGGAACATCTGCTGTAATGTATTCACTTATAAATATTATGAGTCAAGGGGATAATTTTGTTACTGCCAACCAACTCTATGGTGGAACTTATACAATGTTTGATAATATTCTTCCTGAATATGGTATTGATGCAAAAAAAGTTGATATTACTGATTTAGCAGCAGTTGAAAACGCGATCGACGACAAAACTAGAGCTATATATTGTGAGACAATAACAAACCCAGGTTTAGTTGTTGCTGACATATCAGCTCTATCTGAGATCGCACATTCGAAAGGAATACCATTAATTGTTGATGCAACATTTACCACTTCAGCTATATTAAAGCCCTTTGAATATGGAGCAGATATTATTGTTTACTCATTAACAAAATGGATGTCTGGCCATGGAAGGGTTATTGCTGGTGCAGTAATTGAAAAGGGAGGTTTTGACTGGGGTAATGGAAACTTTCCTTTGTATGATAAGCCAGATACTAGCTACGGCGGTATGAGATGGGGTCATGACTTAGGTGATTTAGGAAATGTTGCTTATTCATTAAGGCTGAGAACCGTTCCTCTTAGAAATCTCGGAGCAAATATGGGCCCTGAAACTGCTTTTGAAGTTTTGAGTGGTCTTGAAACATTAGCTCTCAGAATGGAACGACACTGTGAAAACGCAAGAAAAGCAGCAGAGTATTTATCAAATCATGAACTAGTTGAATGGGTAAGATTTCCGGGATTGAAAGACGATCCAGCTTATGAGTTATCAGAAAAATATCTCAAAGGCACAGGGGGAACAATGGTTGTGTTTGGTGTTAAAGGTGGAAAAGATGCTGGTCAGAAGTTTATAGACAACCTTAAAATGTTTAGACACGTTGCAAATGTTGGAGATACTAGATCTCTAGCTATACACCCAGCTTCTACTACACACTCACAACTCAACGATGAGCAACTTGTTGCAGCAGGTGCACCACCTGAACTTGTTAGGTTATCAATTGGTATTGAAGATATTGAGGATATCATTGAAGACTTAACCCAAGCACTTGAAAGTACAAAGTAATTCAAGCAAGTTTTACATTCCACAATTTAAACTTGATTCAGGTGAATTATTAGAGAATGTAGAGATTGCATATACAACTGAGGGAAGACTCTCAGAAAATAGAGATAATGCAATACTAATCTTCCATGCACTTACTGGAAGTCACATGCTGGCTGGTAGCTATCAACAACTAGACAATCTTGATATACCTTGGAATGAAGAATTAGAAACAGGGTGGTGGGATGGCTTTGTCGGGCCAAATAAAATAATTGATACAAACAGATTTTTTGTTGTATGTGCAAACTACTTAGGAGGTTGTTATGGTTCCACCGGTCCAAGTTCTATTAATAACAGCACAAATGAAAAGTATGGTTATAATTTTCCATCAATTTCATTTAAAGATATTGAGATATCACAAAAATTTCTTTTAGATTATTTAAATGTCAAATCTTTAGAAGCTGTTGTGGGTCCCTCCATAGGTGGGTTAATGGCTCTTGAGTTTTGTACAATGTACCCAAAATATGTAAAAAAACTTATTTCAATTTCAAGTGGATATAAGCTTTCTACACTCCAAACCATACATAATCTTGAACAGGCATATATTTTAGAATTAGGAAGAGAATCAAATAATCGTAACATTGAATATTTATCACTTGCGAGAATGATTGCTCATAAAACATATATATCTCTTGAGTTGCTCTCCAATAGAGCAAAAAATGAAACCTTATATGATGATGATTTAATAAAAGGATTTCTTTCTACACCTCAAGAGTCATACATGATGCATCAAGGTGAAAAGTTTATAGAAAGGTTTACACCAGAATCATACCTATCGATTATTAGGGGTTGGCAAAATTTTAAAATTGAACAAGAAGAGTTAAATAATCTAAAAGATATTGAAACATTAGTAATTTCGGTAGACTCTGATGTTTGTTTTTATCCTGATGAACAAAAAGAATTTTTAGAAATTTTAAATAATTATGAAATTAAAACCACATATACAACTATTAATTCAACAAAAGGTCACGATTCATTTTTATTAGAACCTGAATTGTTTGAAGACATTTTTAAAAATTTCTTATAACCTCGCGAAAAATACATTAGTAATTTTCTTGCACAAGAACAAAAACTAACGTATATTTATAGAACACTATCGGAAAAGAAATCGCAAGATAGAAAAGAAGATAGAATAAAAAATCCCGAAGGGTCGCAAGATCAATCGGGATTTTTGCTTTTTGCAGTGAAAATAAATGGAAATTAAAATTTAAATATGGAAATCTATCTTGTTGATGGTACTTACGAGCTCTTCAGAGCACATTTTGGTTATCCAAGCAGGAAGACAAAAAAGGGAAAAGAAGTAGGTGCACTAAAAGGATACATAAACCACCTGCAATCCTTAAGAAAAAAATATGAGTATATAGGTGTTGCATTCGATTCAAAGGTGGAATCTTTTAGAAATGAAATTTATAACGATTACAAATCTAGTAGAAATATAGATAAAGAAATATTAGATCAATTTCCTTTGGCTGAAAAAGTTACAGAATTACTTGGACTTACCTTATTGTCGATGGACCATTA
Organism: Candidatus Actinomarina sp.; assembly: GCA_016777845.1. Lineage (GTDB taxonomy): Bacteria > Actinomycetota > Acidimicrobiia > Actinomarinales > Actinomarinaceae > Actinomarina. Next base: position 19,443 of record JADHQS010000004.1, read on the forward strand.
TGAGGCAGATGATGCCATAGCATCTGTGTGTGAGTTTTTTAAAAATGATAATGTAAAAATTATTATTGGATCATTAGATAAAGATCTAATGCAATGTTTAAGCGTTGAAAATATTGTAATGTACTCAACTAGGTATAAATCTTTTATTACAAGAGATGATGTTTATAAAAAATTTGGAGTATATCCTCATCAGATACCAGATTTTCTTGCACTTGTTGGAGACAGTGCAGATGGTTATCCAGGAATGAAAGGAATAGGTGAAAAAACTGCTTCACAACTATTAAATATGTATAAAAATATAGATGAAGTTTATAAGAATAGAGAAAAATGGTCTAAAAAAATTAGATCTGGTGAAAAACACTCTGAAACAATTGGAAATAATTTTAAATTATTGAAAAAATATAAAGAGCTTTCAACATTAAAGACTGATGTTAAAGTTTCAAGTGAGATAAATAGCTATAAAATCAAAAAAGTAAATAATAAAGGATTACAAAATTTCTCTAATAAATATTCATTGAATTTATAAAGTTTAAAATTTTGTATGAAAATTAATTCCACCCTTTTTTTAAAAAATTTTTTTTATTTTTAAAAAATCAAAAATTATTTAATACATTTTTTTTAAAAAATGATACATTTCAAGAAGAAGGAGTCATATGCCAGCTAAAAAACAAGCAGCTAAAAAACAAGCAGCTAAAAAAACAGCAGCTAAAAAACCAGCAGCTAAAAAAACAGCAGCTAAAAAACCAGCAGCTAAGAAAAAAAAGTAGCAGCTAGATAGCTGAGATTGTTTCTTTCCTCGAAGCAATGCCAAAGGTCAGACACAATAAAGGGCTCCTAATAGGAGCCCTTTACTTTTTAACTTTATTTTTTCATTAAAAATTAAATAAGTTTTCTTCAAAATATCAACTAAATATTAATTTTTAAAATCCTTATATTTTTTTAATCTTTTACTAGTCTCATATTGTGAAAAAATTTGCATTTGTACTTGGTTTGTTTATATTCATGACACCAGCAATCTCTGCATTAGCTGATGATCATGTTGAGGAAAATGAAACCCAACAGGGAACAATGAATGAGAACCTTCCAGTACCTGCAATAGTTATAGAGGAACCACCAGAGCAGATAGAGGATGTAGCTTGGACTTACAGATTTTTAATTCCAACTACTGTTGCGATAGCTACTCTGGTGATTCTTGGCAATGTCATCCAGTACTTCAGACAAGTAACAAGAAAAAGATACAAAGTTATAGAAAAATAAATTAGTCTTCTTGTAATGACTGAAATTGAAAATAGAATTACTAATTTGCTTGATCCAAATCAAAGCTATGTTGTTGCTTTAAGTGGAGGTGTTGACAGCTCAGTACTGCTCCATATAGTGCATTCTTATACATCAAATGTCAGGAGTGTTTTTGTTAATCACAATCAAAAAGATTCAGACAAACTTCAAAAATCAGCCGAGACTATCGCTAAAGATTTAGATATCGATCATTTGAATCTAGATACTCATTTAGATTCTGATTCATCAGAAACAAAAATGAGAGATGCAAGGTATGAAGCATTATTTAATAACATGCAACAAGATGAGATTCTTTTACTTGGACACCACAATGATGATAGAGTAGAAACTTTTATGATAAATTTGTTCAGAGGGACAAGACTCAAAGGCTTGCTTTCTATAAAACAAGAGACAAAAAATATTTTAAGACCACTAATTGATATTAAAAAATCTTCAATCATTAATTATGCTCAGGAAAAAAAGATTAATTTTTTAGAAGACTCTACAAATAAAGATAACTCAATTTTACGTAATTGGTTAAGGAATGAAATTATTCCTAACATTGAAAAGAATTTCAAAGGAGATTTGAATAATAAAATACAAAGTTTAATTTATGAAATAGATGAATTAACAAAAAATGATAAAGATCTAATCTCATACATCAAAACCGCAAAAGGGTACATAGAAGTTCCAATTTCACTCATTGATAAAAACAACTCAGCATCATATTATCTGTTATCAACAATATCTCAATATATTGGACAAAGCGGATTACAAAATTCCGATATCAAAAAAATATTTTCTGTCATTGAAAAAAATATTAGGAAAAGTTTTTTTGAAAATTGGGAACTTTCAACTCAAAGTGGGCTTCTTATCTTTGTGAATAAAGAAAAATGGAAGGATAGTGGAGTTTTGCTAGAACCAAAGGGTTTTTTTAATTTCGAAAAATACGATTCTATCGATAGTTCAAACAATTGGTCTATATCTTTACCAAAATACCTAGAAGATGAAATTTATTTTAGTAAAATTTCTGATGGAGATTTATTTAAAACAGGAAGTCATAACCAAAAAGCTGCTGAAATTTTTCGTTCATACGGAGTAAATAAGTCACTTCGAGAGGTTTGGCCAGTTCTTAAACTGAAAGATACTATTCTATGGATACCAGGAATAAGAAAATCTAGTGAAGGAAACTGGTTGGAAACACAAAAAAATAAATTTATAATAAGTGCTTCTACAGAAAAGGTAAGTATTGAAAATTTCTAAAACTTTAATATCGCAAGAAGAAATAGAAAACAAAATTTCGGAAATTGCAGAATTAATAAATAGTAAGTATAAAGGTGAAGAACTTGTAGTTGTTGGCATTCTTAAAGGAGCTTTTATAGTTGTAAGCGATCTTGCGAAGCAACTTAAGGTTGATGTTACCTTTGACTTTATGAGTATTAAATCTTATTACGGATCTGAATCCTCCGGACAAATTAAGATAATTAAAGACCTAGAGTATGACATTTCAAATAAAAATATATTGATCGTAGAAGATATTTATGATACTGGATTAACCCTTTCGAGCTTAAAAAAATTACTTGAATCTAGAAATCCAAAAAATATTGAATTTTTTTGCATGTTTGTTAAAGAAGGAGTTTCAAAAGATCCAATTGAAATCGACTACAGTGGATTTGAAATTGGCCCTGAATTTGTGGTGGGTTATGGTCTTGATTACAAGGGAAAATATCGAGAATTGCCTTATTTGGCTGTTCTCTCTTAAATGTCAGTATTGCTTTTAAACCCAAGAGTATTAAATTGAATAAGATGGATAAGAAAAAAGAAATTAATAAAAAAAATAACAATAAGTCATTTTTTATGTATTTTGCTTTGGGACTACTTATCTTTCTTGGCGTACAGCAGTACAACTCTACAGTTAATGCACCTGAAAGCAAATCTTTTACTGCTTTTAAAAATGAAATTACCTCTGGTTCAGTAATAGAAGCCACAATAAAAGAACAATCAAATATGGTCGAATATAAAAAAGCAAATGATGAAACCTTATATCAAACAGAATACCCAGAGGGTTTTGAGGGAGAAGTATTTCAACTTTTAGTCGATCAAGATATAGTCTTAGATACAGATACAGAGCCTGCGGGGTTTCAAGATTATGTTTTTGCATTTTTGCCTTGGCTATTTCTCGCAGGATTTATGTTCTATATGTTTTCTCAAGTTAGATCAAATGGAAATCAGATTATGCAATTTGGTAAATCTAAGGCTAAGGAGCTCGATGAAGAAGCACCAAAAGTTACGTTTCAGGATGTAGCAGGTGTTGAAGAAGCTAAAGAAGAGCTAGAAGAGATAAAAGATTTTTTGAAATCTCCAGAAAAATTTAACAAACTTGGTGCAAAAATTCCTAAAGGAGTTTTACTTGTAGGTCCTCCAGGAACGGGTAAGACCCTACTTGCAAAAGCAGTTGCTGGAGAAGCCGGTGTTCCATTTTTTAGTATTTCAGGATCTGATTTTGTCGAGATGTTCGTTGGGGTTGGAGCTAGCAGAGTAAGAGATTTATTTAAAAAAGCAAAAGAATCATCTCCAGCAATCATTTTTATAGACGAAATTGATGCAGTTGGAAGAATGAGGGGAGCTGGTCTTGGTGGTGGACACGATGAAAGAGAACAAACTTTAAATCAATTACTCGTTGAAATGGATGGTTTTGAAGCTAACCAAGGTGTAATACTAATGGCAGCCACTAACAGGCCAGACGTTCTGGATCCAGCTTTATTAAGACCGGGAAGATTTGACAGACAGGTAATCGTTGGCAGGCCTGACTTGGCAGGAAGAACTCAAATTCTAAAAGTTCATGCTAAAGATAAACCATTAGCAAAAAATGTCAACTTTGAAACTTTGGCTAAGCAAACACCAGGATTTACAGGTGCCGATCTTGCCAATTTATTAAACGAAGCAGCACTACTCGCTGCAAGGAAAAATAAAAAATCTATTGGTATTGCAGATATAGAAAATTCAATTGATAGAGTTATGGCTGGTCCTGAAAAGAAAAGTCAAGTAATGACAGAAGAGGAAAAGTTAATTATTGCTTATCATGAAACTGGCCATGCTCTAGTAGGCTGGGCACTTCCAAATGCAGATCCAATTCACAAAGTTACCATTATCCCAAGAGGAAGAGCGCTTGGCTATACTCAGGCATTGCCCGATAGTGAAAAGTATCTTTCATCTAAGGCTGAATTAAAGGATAGACTAGCAATGCTTATGGGAGGAAGAGTTGCAGAGGAATTAATATTTGCAGACCCAACTACAGGAGCATCAAACGATATTGAAAAAGCCACAGATATTGCTAGAAGAATGGTCATGGAGTTTGGTATGAGTGAAAAACTTGGACCAATGCTTTATGGCAAAGGTTCAAACGAAGTATTTCTAGGTCGAGATTATGGAAGACAACAAGATTATTCTGACGAAGTCGCCTCATCTATAGATGAAGAGGTGAGGAATTTATTGAATGACGCTCACATAATTGCTGGAAAAATATTAAAGAAGTTTAAAAAACAAATGGATGCAATGGTTAATTTATTATTAGAGAAAGAGACTATTAATAAAGATGAAGTTGCTGAAGTATTTAAAACTATTAAAAAAGTTAAAATTCAGGGTACTGGTAAAAGCTTAAGGCTTGCCTGATGAGCAAAGTTCAAACTAACCTAATCCAGGCGCAGGAATCATTATTTTCCTTATTAAAAGAAATAACTGATAAAAGTGACAAGGAAATAAAAAATTTATCTATTAAGTTTTTAGATCAAGTTCAAAAAAAATTGTCTAATAAAAGTGACGAAACGCTGATTTTCGAATCTCTAAAAGAAGTCACCCACAATCAACCAATTTATATAAACGCAATTTCATACATTAGCCTATGTGAACATCATATGATGCCTTTTCACGGCTCAGCTAGTATTGCTGTTTTCCCAAAGAAGAAGATATTGGGAATATCAAAATTTAGTGATCTTGTTGGACACTTTTCAAATGACTTAACATTACAAGAAAAGTTAACTGAGAAAATTGCCTCTTTCATACACAAAACTTTAGATGCCGATGGAGTATTTGTTAAAATGTCTGCAAAACATCTATGCTCTGATTTATTGAATTCTCAAAATTCATCAGAGGAGGTCATAACTACGTACTCAACAGGTGTGTATGAATTAGACTTTTCTTTAAGAAACGAAGCACTTTTAAACTTTTCTTAAAATTGACAGATTGGAATAATCTTTTAAATTCAGTTAACCAAAAAGTAATTGGAATTGTTAATTCTACAAATGATTCATTTTCTGGTGATGGTATTTTTGAAAATAATGAAAGATTGGGATTTTTATTAAAAATAGCAGAAGAAAAGGAAATAAAAATTCTTGATGTTGGTGGAGTTTCAACTAAACCAGGCTTTAAAGAAGTAAGTTATGAACAAGAATTAAAAAGACTTAATTTTTTTGTATCTAATTATTTTGGAAAGTTTAAATTATCGGTTGATACGATGGACTATAAAATTGCCAGATATGCTTTAGAGAATAATTTTGAAATAGTTAACGATGTTAGTGGTTTCAATGATTTTAAAATGATTCAATTAATTGTTGAAAAATCTCCAAAGATTATTCTTGTTCATAAGCACCCAAATTCATCTGATATTCAAGAAAGAATGAATTACAAAGACGTAATAAAAGAAGTAAGAGACCATTTAGAAGGAAAAATAGAAAATTTAATTTCTCATGGAGTTGATAAAAACAGAATTTCTATTGATCCAGGGTTAGGGTTTGGCAAATCAATGGAGGACTCTCAAAAATTATTTAAAAATCTAGAATATTTTTCTTTTGGATTTCCATTAATTGTGGGTTATTCGAAGAAAAAATTTGCTCAAAACTTAGATATGACAGATGAAGAACTTTATAACCATTGTATAGACTCTGGCGTTTCTTTGGTCAGGCTACACATAGCTTCTTAGTTTTACATTTAAGCTAGTATGTAATTTACGGAGGTTACAATGGCTGGTTTAAAACCCAATGATTTTCATTGGATAATTGAAGGAAAACTAGCTGTTTCCGAATGCATTGGTGGTGGTGGCCTTACTCCTCGTAAAATAAGGAGGGAAGAAGAAATTCAGTGGCTAAAAGGACAAGGCATTAATGCTATTTTTTCTCTACTTGATTCAGACTTTAATCTAAAAAACTATCAAGAAGTAGGTTTTAGAACTTATCACTATCCGCTTACTAATGACATTCCAAAAGAGTCCCTAAATGTTATTTTTGATGCAATTAAAGAAGCTTTATCAGATAAGGATCGAAAGCTTCTAATACATCGAGAAATATTAGATGAACAAGTGCCTGGAATTCTCGCTGGTTATTTAATTTACTCTAAACTTTTGGACGATCCTATTTTGGCAAGAACCATACTAGAAAAAATATTAGAAAAACCACTTTCACCAAAAGCTATAGCTCTTATTCCAACAACATAAATAATGTCATTCGACATAAATATTTCTAAAATAAAGTGTTCTGGAAAACATGGAATTTACGATTACGAAAAACAAAACGATCAAGAATTTTTGGTAGACATTGATATTAATATTTCTGATTTTTCTGAAGACGATATTAACAAAACACTTAATTATGAGGAAATTGTTGATTTAGTTATAAAATTCGTAAACACAGAAAGCTATGATTTAATTGAAACTTTGGCAAAACAAATTTCTGAACAAATTGTATTTAAATACGCAAAAAATGTCTCTATGTTACAAGAAATTAAGGTCACAGTTCATAAACCAAATACAATTTTAAAAGATAGAACAGAGGGAATTTCGGTTTCTTATTGTGAAAAATTTAAATAGTATTTTTCTCTCCTTGGGCTCGAATATTGGTGATAAGGAAAACAATTTAATTCATGCTGTAAGATTCATTTCTAATTTTGCCAAAATACTAAAAATTTCATCAGTCTACAAAACGGAACCATTACTTTACAAAGAACAAGATGATTTTTTCAATATTGTTATTGAAATTGAATATCAAGAAACAGCTAGAGATTTACTGGTAAAAATTAAGGAATTAGAGACTCAAATGGGGAGAAAAAATAATTTTAGATACGGACCAAGGTTGATAGACATAGATATTGTCTTTTTTAAAGGTGAAGAGATTGACGAAGAAGATTTAATTATCCCTCATTATGATTGGCAAAATAGACTTTTTGTTGTTGAGCCTTTATACGAGGTTTTAAATAAGCCTTTAGACAAATCTAGATTTAAAATTTTTGATCAAAAAATAACTAATATTGGTAAAATTAAATATTAAGTACGGGCACCATTTTAGGGCACGATAATGACAAAAGTGATAAACACAATAAACGAAGACATCCTATCTGGAAACATTTGTTTTATTCCCACAATGGGGGCAATACATGAAGGCCACCTATCACTTGTAGATATTGGAAAAGAAACAAATTTAAAAACATTAGTTTCTATATTTTTAAACAGAAGACAATTCAACAATGATGAAGATTTCAAAAATTATCCTATAGAGATTGAACAAGATATTGAATTATTGGAAAGTAAGGACGTGGATTTTATTTTTCTGCCCCAGGAAAGCTACGTTTATCCTGGTGAAGGAGTCCCTTCTATTGCTCCTAGTAAAGTAGGATCTATTCTCGAGGGAGCTTCAAGGCCTGGCCATTTCGAAGGAGTATTAACTGTTGTAAATAGACTGTTTGATTTAGTGAAACCTAGCCATGCTGTGTTTGGGAAAAAAGATGCCCAACAATTATTTTTAATTAAGGACATGATTAATCGGTTTGATTTAAATATTGAAATAATAGAAGGCGATATATTTCGAGATAAAAATGGGCTTGCTATGAGTAGCCGAAATAACCTTTTATCACAAAATGCTAAATTAAATGCAGCAAATATTTTTAAATCTTTAAAAAATGTGGTTAAAGAAATAAATTTAGGTAAAAGTTTTGAAGAATCTATTGAAATAGGAATCAATTTAATTAATCAAAATGAAATTGATTTGGACTATCTTGAAATAGTAGATGAAGAAAATTTTAATTATCCAAATAAATACTCAAAGAAATTAAAGTTATTAACTGCAGCCTATGTTGAAAATGTAAGGTTGATAGACAACATTGATATAGAAATATGAAAAAAATAATAGCAATTGATATTGGAAATACTGAAACAACTGTTGGAATTGGCAATAAGGATGGCTGGGATTCTTATAGATTTACCACTAGAGACGCAAACACTCCAGACGAATTGTTAGCACTTTTTAACTCTACTTTTAATCTAATTGATGATATAAGAAATGAGTTAATAGGTTCAATAGTTTGCTCAGTCGTTCCTCAAGTAACTAATAATATGGTTCAAGCAATTGAAAAATATTTAGATTTTCCACCTATTGTTGTTGGGCCTGGAATCAAAACAGGTTTAAAAGTAAACATTGATAATCCAAAAGAATTAGGACCTGACAGGATAGCAAACTCAGTTGCTGGTTATAAAATTGCCAAATCAGATGTGATAATAGTTGATTTAGGGACGGCAACTACTTTTGATGTTGTAAACAATAAAAAAGAGTATTTAGGCGGAGCTATTGCCCCAGGTATAAAGATTAGCCTAGACGCTTTAACATCAAAGACTGCTTCTTTGAAATCTGTTGAATTAGACCTTCCCAAAAAAGTTATCGGTAAAAATACTTATGAAGCAATTCAAAGCGGATTAATTTTTGGGCACGCATCTATGATAGATTCTATGATTGAGAGACTCTTGCAAGAATTAGGCACAAAACCAAAAATTATTCTAACTGGAGGGTTGAGTTCAATTATTCAACCTGCACTTAATTTAAACACACAATACGAAGGAAATTTAACATTAGTTGGGTTAGAAGAAATATTTAACTTAAATAATTAGGATATACATGTGACCGAATTATCAAAATCTGAAAAAGAAATATATGACCTTAGACGTGAGAAGGTTGAGAAATTAAAAGAAACAGGGTCTTTCCCAACATACTTTAAAAATGCGAGTTTTATAACCGACATTCATGCCAACCATCAAAGCCTAGACAATGGAGAACAAACAAAAGTTAGTGTTACTGTGAGAGGTCGTGTTATAAGTATTAGGTCTTTTGGAAAACTAACATTTATAGATGTAAAAGACTCAACTGGCAAAATACAATTACTTGCTTCTAAAGATGATTCAGATAAGAAATTAGAAGAACACATTGAATTAATGGATGTAGGAGACATAGTAGGTACTTCTGGAATCATAATGAAAACAAAAAAGGGAGAGCTTTCGTTAAAAATTTCCAATTTAATAGTTTTGAGCAAATCTTTAAGAACACTTCCTGAAAAGTGGCATGGATTGAAAGATAAAGAAACTAGATTTAGACAAAGATATATAGATTTAATCGTAAATGATGATGCAAAAAAAACTATAGATACGAGATTTAAAGTTCTCAAATTATTAAGAGAGTTTATGGTTAGCAATGGGTTTATTGAAGTTGAAACCCCTTCACTCCAACCAAAAGCTGGAGGTGCCATTGCTAAACCTTTTGTAACACACCATAACGCAATGAGTATTGACATGTTTCTTCGAATTGCTCCTGAGTTATATTTAAAAAGATTAATTATTGGTGGTTATGAAAAAGTTTTTGAAGTTGGAAAAGTTTTTAGAAATGAAGGCATTGACCAAACACACTCACCGGAGTTCACAATGATGGAAAGTTATGAGGCTTACACAGATGTCAATGGTGTGATGGATATGGTTGAAAAGATGTGTGAGTACATATTGACTCAATTAAATCATGATTTAAAGATTGAATTTATAGACAAAGAAGCAGATTTTAGCTTTCCTTGGAAAAGAACAAGCATGTTTGATTTGGTTAGTAAGCACTTTGATGTTGAAATCAAATATAATTCAGATTTAAAACACATCAAAGAAGAGTTGTTATCAAAACATAAGATCGATAATGACTCTGAAACTATAGGAATGTTAGTTTACGATTTGTTTGAGAAATACATTGAAGACAAAATTGTAAATCCTACATTTGTAACAGACTACCCCAAAGAAGTCTCACCATTTGCTAGAGAAAGTAAAGATCAGAATGGAGTGACTGAAAGGTTTGAATTATTTGCTTTTGGTAATGAATTAGCTAATGGTTTCTCCGAACTTATTGATTCAGTTGAACAAGAAGCAAGGTTAAAAGAACAAGCACAAAAAAAATCTCAGGGAGATGAAGAGGCTCATGTAGAAGATAGGGATTACATTGAAGCCTTAGAGTACGGACTCCCCCCAACTGGGGGACTGGGTTTTGGTGTAGATAGGTTTGTAATGATGCTTACAAATAATGAATCAATTAGAGAAGTTATTGCCTTTCCCCATTTAAAACCTGAAAATTAATTTGTTCGATTAATAAGATAATTATTTATGTTTTCTAGAACTGGAAATAGTTCATGATTTTTGAGTGTAAATATAGCCTCTATGCTGTCATTTAAGTAGCCATTGATTATCTCTTTTGAGTCGTCAATTACTTCTTTTGTGGTAAATTCATTAAGTACATTTTTAACATCTATTTTATTTTCTTTTATTTCAGTCAAGATTTCCTGGTACTTACCCTTATCTTTATTCAATGCAATTAAGACTGGCAGTGTGTAAGTTCCTTCTAAAAGATCATTACCTGCAGGTTTTCCTAAAGTCTCAGAGTCGGATGTTAAATCTAAAATATCATCAGAAATTTGAAAAATTATTCCGCAGTTCCAACCCCAATTGCTCAAGGCATCAACAATCTCACTATCTGCTGAACTAGCAACAGAACCTAACCTTGCACTAGTTCTAATAAGGCTTGCAGTCTTCCCTTCAATTACAGTTAAATAATCCTCAATTTTTTGGTTAGAGTCAAAAGCTAAATTTAATTCTTTTGTTTGTCCCTCTACTAATTCTGCATAAGTTGAAGCCAGCAGTTTGACAGATTCTAGTCCTAAACTTTCGGCTGCAAGCTCGGAAGATCTTGCAAGTAAATAATCACCAGCAAGTATTGAAAGGGTAGAATTCCATTTTGAGTTTGAACTTTCAACCCCTCTTCTTGTTGTAGCATTGTCCATGACATCATCGTGATATAAACTTCCAATATGTATTAGTTCTACACAAACACCAGCATCAATAATTTTGCTAATATTTTCAATTTCGTTTCCAAACTTTCCAGCAAGTGAGGTTACTATTGGTCGAAATCTTTTCCCTCCTGCATTTATTAGATACTGAGAAATAGATGTAAGGTAGTCATTTGAAGAACTAGAAACTTCTAAAAGCCTTTTTTCTAATATATTTAAGTTTTCCCAAATATCATCAAAAGGTATGATTTTTTTAATTTCATTGCTTTCCATAACTAAAGAATAAGGTAAAAGTATAAATAGTTGTAATTTTCATTTAAGTGTATAAACAGACCCTTGGTAATATAACAATATGTTTGAAAGATTTACAGACAGAGCTAGAAGGGTTGTAGTTTTAGCGCAGGAAGAAGCTAGAAGACTTAACCACAATTACATTGGCACAGAACATATACTTCTTGGTTTAATCCAAGAAGGAGAAGGTCATGCCGCAAAAGCTTTAGAAGAGTTAAGTATCAATATCGACAGCGTTAGGTCAGAAGTCGTTGAAATTATTGGGGAAGGCAAACAATCTCCAAGTGGGCACATACCTTTTACTCCTAGAGCAAAAAAAGTTCTAGAGCTTTCTCTAAGAGAGGCATTACAACTTGGACATAACTACATTGGAACAGAGCACATACTTCTTGGTTTGATTCGTGAGGGAGAAGGTGTAGCTGCTCAAGTTCTTAAAAAATTAGGAGCTGAATTATCCCAAGTGCGACAGACTGTAATTAAATTAATATCTTCTGCAGGCGAAAGTAAAAAACAGCAAACCACATCAACTGGTGGCAGAGAAAAACCCGGGTCTGGTACAGGATCAGCAATTTTAGATCAATTTGGTAGAAACTTAACAAGAATGGCAAAAGAAGGAAAACTTGATCCTGTAATAGGTAGGACAACTGAAATTGAACGAGTTATGCAAATTCTTTCTAGGAGAACAAAAAACAACCCTGTTTTAATTGGTGAACCAGGAGTTGGTAAAACCGCAATTGTTGAAGGTCTTGCTCAAAAAGTAGTTGCTGGGGATGTTCCAGTTACTCTTGAGGGTAAACAAATTTATACCTTAGACCTTTCCGCACTTGTTGCTGGTTCCCGTTACAGAGGTGATTTTGAGGAACGTTTGAAAAAAGTTCTTAAAGAGATAAAAACAAGGGGAGACATTGTATTATTTATCGATGAGATACACACCCTTGTAGGCGCTGGTGCAGCGGAAGGTGCTATAGATGCGGCATCAATCCTTAAACCAATGTTAGCTAGAGGAGAACTACAAACTATTGGTGCTACAACACTTGAAGAATTCAGAAAACACTTCGAAAAAGATGCAGCACTAGAAAGAAGATTTCAATCAGTTCAAGTAGACGAGCCAAAATTATCTGACGCTATAGAAATATTAGATGGACTAAAAGATAGATATGAAGTTCATCACGGAGTACGCTTTACCGATCAGGCAATAGCTTCTGCTGTAAATATGGCTGACAGATATATTTCTGATAGATTTTTGCCGGATAAGGCAATTGATTTAATTGATGAAGCTGGAAGCCGTATGAGAGTTTACAAAAAACCATTAGATCAAGAAAAGCAAGCAATTGCTGACAAACTTAAAAATCTTAGAGAGCAAAAGATTGACGCTGTCCAATCTCAATTATATGAAAAAGCAGCTCAAATTAGGGACCAGGAAAAGCTTTTGTTAGATGAAGTAAATACAACAGACGCATCATCAGTAGATGAAATTGAGATGGTCATAGATGAGGAAGAAATAGCTGAGGTATTAGCTCAATGGACTGGTATCCCTGTTCATAGACTAACTCAAGAAGAGACTGCAAGATTATTGGAGATGGAAGTTGAATTACACAAGAGAATTATTGGCCAAAATGAAGCAATCTCTGCTGTATCTAAAGCAATAAGAAGGACTAGATCTGGATTAAAAGATCCAAAAAGACCTTCAGGATCGTTTATATTTTTAGGGCCATCTGGAGTTGGAAAGACAGAGACTGCAAAAGCTTTAGCTGAATTCCTATTTGGTGACGAAGAATCTTTAATTCAGATAGATATGTCTGAATATATGGAAAAGCATACAGTAAGTAGGCTTATTGGCTCTCCTCCGGGATATGTTGGTTATGATGAAGGCGGTCAGCTTACAGAAGCTGTGAGAAGAAAACCATTTAGCATTGTACTTTTAGACGAAGTCGAAAAAGCTCATCCTGATATTTTCAACACTTTGCTTCAAATTTTAGAAGATGGAAGACTCACAGATGCCCAAGGTAGAACGGTGGACTTTAAAAATACAATAATTATTATGACATCTAACTTAGGTACAAAAGACATAGCAAAAAATATTGGATTCAGCTCTTTAGATGAACTTGACAATTACGAAAAAATGAAATCAAAAGTACGAGAAGAGCTGAAAAGATACTTTAGACCAGAGTTTTTAAATCGTATCGATGAAACTATTGTATTTCATGAACTTACTGTTGATGAAGTTAAAGAAATTGTTGATTTAATGCTTGATAGAGTACACACCCAACTTAAAAATTCAGATTTGGAAATAGTTCTATCAGATGAAGCAAAAGAATTTTTAGCAACTGAAGGTTATGATAAAGAATTTGGTGCAAGACCTTTAAGAAGATCAATTCAAAAACTACTTGAAGACCCATTGTCTGAAGAACTTTTGCAAGGAAAGTACAAAGCTGGATCAACTATCGTAATTTCTTTAAATAAAGAAGATAACACTTTAGAGTTTGAATCTGTCGAAGCTCCCGATGAGCCATCTGTTAATTTTGTAGATTCTGAATCTTAAAAAATATATACTTAACATATGAAATTCATTGTTGATACCGATCCAGGTACTGATGATGCTGTTGCAATACTCATAGCTTTGGCACACTTTAACGATGATGAATTCTTGGCAATTACAACTGTTGCTGGAAACGTAACAGTTGAAGTTGGCACCAAAAATGCTTTAAGATTGTTGGAACATACAAATAGAAACAATATCCCAGTTTATAAAGGTGAAGAAAAACCTTTATATAGAGAATTAACAACTGCAGAATGGGTGCACGGATCAGATGGACTTAATGGTGTAGATTTTCCAAATCCCTCTAAAAATGAAGAAACTTTAGATGCAGTTAGCTATATAAAGAACCTTCTATTGAAAAGTGATGAAAAAATTACTATTTGCGTACTTGGACCAATGACCAATATAGGCAAAGTGCTATCTCAAAACCCAAAATTATCATCTAATATTGAACAAATAATTTTTATGGGTGGAGGAGCAGGCTTTGGAAACACAACACCAGTTGCAGAATTCAATTTTTTTGTAGACCCCGAGGCAGTAAACATTGTATTAAATTCTGGCGTAAAGTTGATAATGATGGGTTTAGATGTTACCCATCAAGCAATAGCAACTAAAGCAAGACTTGAAGATATCTTAGAAACCAAAACTGTTACAGGTAAAAATATTGTCGGTTTAATGAGTTCACTATCAGACATAGAAGTAGTTAGAGAGCTTTTTCCCGATGGAACACCTGTTCATGACGCTTTTGTAACTGCTTATTTGGTAGACAATACACTTACTAATGGTAAATTTGTAAATATAGAAATTGAAACAAAGTCGGAACTTTCTTTAGGCCAATCAGTCATTGATATAAATAGCGTCACAGGCAGAAAGAAAAATGTATATTGGATGAACCAAGTGAATGATGACAAGCTCTTTGAGATAATAAAATTTGCATCCTCTAAGCTTCCATAGTTTTTACTAATAAGAGCAAAACAATTAATTGATTGTCAAATTGATGAAAAAAACTTAGCAAACAAGCAAGCTTAATCAGTACTAATGTCTACTATATTATTCATAAAGGTATTTTTATACCTTCAACTAGTTGGACAAGGAGTAAAAGTGACTCGAATGAAGTCAAAATGGCTAATACTTTTTATGGTTTTTAGCTTATTTTTAGTTGCTTGTGGTGGTGGATCTGATGAAGCTGCAGTTGAAGAAGTTGTTGATGAGGAACCAGCTGAAACGCTGGATGCTCCAGCAACAACAGCTGCTCCAGCTGAACCAGAAGAAGACCCTATGGGCATTTGCTTAGTGTTAGATATCGGTGGTCTTGGTGATCTCTCATTTAACGATCTAGCTTACGCTGGATATGAAAAAGCTGTCGCTGACTTTGGCATGGAAGGAACCTTCCTAGAGCCAGAGGGTGGTGGAGAAAATAGAGGAGAACTTCTAGAACTTTGTGCAGAAGCAGGAAATGATTTAATAATTGGAAATGGTTTCTTGTTTGATGCTTCAATGAATGAAGTTGCACCAAATTATCCGGATACTAACTTTGCAATCACTGATGGTGTTGCAGAGCCTGGTAACGTACGAGGCATGTTATTTAATCATGCTGAAGGTTCGTTTTTAGCAGGTGTGGCAGCAGCATTAAAAACACAAACAAATAACGTTGGATTCCTAGGTGGAGTTGATTTTCCACTTATACATGAATTCGAACAAGGATTTATTGCAGGTGTAAAAGCTGTTAATCCAGATATCGAAATTCAAATCGGTTATGCAACAGTTGCTCCAGACTTTGGCGGATTTAATGATCAAGTCAAAGGTAAGGAAATAGCACTTGCACAGTACGAAGCAGGAGCAGATATTATTTATCATGCTGCTGGCGGTACTGGAACAGGTATGTTTGAAGCAGCAAAAGAAGTATCTGAAAGTACAGGATCTAAGGTTTGGGGAATTGGTGTAGACTTTGACCAATATTACCAAGTAGGTAATGCACTTCCTGAACTTCAGGAATACATTCTTTCATCAATGGTGAAATCAGTGGATGTTTCAATTTATAATGCTGCAAAAGCAACTATGGAAGGAACATTTACAGGTGGAGCATCTGTCGATAATTTAGCGACAGGTGGAATTTATCTATCTTATTCTGGAGGCTACATTGATGATATTAAAGATCAAATTGATAGCTACAAAGAAAAAATTATGAGTGGAGAAATTGTTCCTCCATCAGCTAGACCCTAAATAAGTCTAGAAATTTTATATTCGTTCCAGGGGAAACCCTGGAGCGGATATTTTTTATAAAAATATGAAATTAGCTATAAACATTAAAAATATCACTAAAACTTATCCCGGTGTTTTAGCCAATTCTGATGTCTCTATAAAAGTTAAATCCGGAGACATTCACGCAATTGTCGGGGAAAACGGTGCTGGAAAATCTACCCTTATGAAAATTTTGTATGGGATGGTAAAGCCAGATTCTGGAAATATAGAAATTTTTGAAAACAAAGCTAATATGTCCTCACCTAAAGACTCAATAAATTTAGGAATTGGAATGGTTCATCAACATTTCATGTTAGCAAAAAATCTAACAGTTTTAGAAAATATAATTCTTGGTATCGATAGGCCTTTTCTAAAAAATATAAAACTCTCTAAATACAAAACAGAGATTCAGAAGGTTATGGAATTATATTCTCTAAATATAGATTTAAATCAGTACGTGGATGAATTAAGTGTTGGTGAAAAACAAAGAGTAGAAATAATAAAAGTTTTATATAGAGGCGCAAAAATACTAATTCTAGATGAGCCAACTGCAGTTTTAGTCCCACAAGAAGTTAAAGACTTGTTCAAAAACTTAAAAGATTTAAAAAATAACGGAGTAACTGTATTGTTTATATCTCACAAATTAGATGAAGTTTTAGAAATTGCTGATGAAATATCTGTAATGAGATCTGGACAGATGATTGATACTGTACTTAATGACAATGTAAGTAAAACCCAATTAGCAGAAATGATGATCGGAAAAAGTCTTCCAACACCTCCAGCAAGGCTCACTTCAACTGATGAAGAAGTAATATTAAAAGTTGAAAATTTAAAATCAAATGATGAAAATGGTAGAACTATTTTTGAAGATGTTTCTTTTGAAGTTCATAAATCAGAAATTTTAGGAATAGCTGGAGTTGAAGGAAATGGTCAAAAAGAAGTAGTTGAAGCAATAATTGGAATTCAAGCTCTTGATTCTGGGAAAGTAATATTTAAAAATAATGATTTAGAGAAACAAGGAACAAGAGAGAGATTAGAATCTGGAATTAGCTTCATTCCCGAAGATCGTCAGCTACAAGCAATGATAATGGAGATGGATCTTACAAATAATGTAATTATTGGCCGGCAAAATATCAAGAAGTATAAAAGCAGTTTAGGTACAGTGAAAATGAAAAATGCTGTTAATGAGTCAGAAAAAGTAATTTCAGCATTTGAAGTAAAAACACCAGGAACTAGCACTCTAGCAACAGCCTTGTCTGGTGGAAACCAACAAAAATTCGTTGTAGGTAGAGAATTAGAAGATGATCCTAGTCTACTGATTGCTTCGCAGCCAACAAGAGGAATTGATATTGGCGCACAAGCTTTAATATGGGAAAAATTGAGAAATAGTAGAGATGAAGGGCTATCTGTTTTACTAATATCAGCAGATTTAGAAGAGTTGATTGGATTGTCGGATAGAATAATTGTTTTTTATCAAGGTAAACTTGTCAAGGAAATAGAAGCAGAAAATATTACACCAGAAGATTTAGGCAGTTATATGACAGGATTAAAAAAATGAAAATGAGATTTAGACTAGTAAGTGTTTCAGCACCAATCATTGCCTTGACAATTTCTTTTGGATTGAGTTCTTTAATACTGCTAATTATTGGTAAAGATCCTTATGAGACATTTAAAATTATGTTTGAATATGGAATTCGTGGTAAGTCAATAGTTTCAATAATTAATAGATCAATCCCACTCTACATCTCTGCGATTGCAGTAGCTGTTGGTTTTAAAATGGGATTGTTTAATATTGGTGTTGAAGGTCAGTATTTGATGGGGTCATTAGTTGCAGCATATATTGGTGCACAATTTTCTATAATTACACCACTACATATTTTATTTATAATTATTGTCGCAGTTGCTACATCATCTTTATGGGCTGCCATAGCAGGATATTTAAAAGTTGAAAAAGGAATTCATGAGGTTATTTCAACAATAATGCTGAATTATATTGGCACTGGACTTATTGCATACTCATTAACAACAATTTTTGATGAACCAAATTCAAATTATGATCTTCCTAGAACAAAGGAGCTGCCAGAAACCGGAAAAATGCCTCCACTAAATAAATTTTTTAACATAGAAGACTTACAAGATTTACACGGGTTTTTAGTGATAGCAGTGCTAGTAGGTATTTTTTATTATTGGCTAGTTTGGAAGACTACTTTAGGCTTTGATTTAAGAATTACCGGTTCAAACCCAATTGCAGCAAAATTTAGTGGCATAAATCCAAACAAACTAGTAGTAATAGCAATGATTACTTCAGGAGGATTTGCAGGTCTTGTTGGACTAGGACCACTTTTAAGTTACTTTCACCGATATACAATTGACTTTCCAACTGGCTTAGGGTTTGCTGGAATTGGAGTTGCTTTGTTAGGTAGAAATCATCCATTTGGAATGGCTGTAGGTGCATTATTGTTTGCATTTTTGCAAAGATCTGCACAAATTTTAGATTTAAACGATGTTCCTAAAGAGATTGAACAAATGATGCAAGCTTTTATTCTTCTTATTGTTGTTGTGTTTTATGAAGTAATTAGGAGATTTATAGTTAAGCAACAAGTCAAAGATGCCTCAAAAAGGTCTGACGAATAATGAAAATATTTAAATCATTAACAAAACGATATATTGTTTTCACCCCTATTTTATTAGTTGTTGTAGTTGCTCAAGTTGAAACTTATTCACAACTAACTACTAGTGGAACATTTGGTGCTGCCGTAAGGCTAGCAATACCAATTTTGCTAGCAGGCTTGGGTGGTTTATATTCTGAAAAAACAGGTGTTGTCAACATTGGTCTTGAAGGAATGATGATCATGGGGACCTGGTTTGGAGCTTGGGGAGGATTCACATTTGGAGCATGGCAGGGTGTTTTTATTGGAATGCTAGGTGGTGCATTGTTTGGACTTATACATGCAATAGCTACAGTTTCATTTCAAGTAGATCATATAGTTTCAGGTGTTGCAATTAACATTTTAGCTGCAGGAGTTGCAAGGTTTTTAAATGTTATTGCATATGAGGGTGTTGCATATGCTTCTTCAACAGCTTCTCCAAGAATTCAAGGTGATATTGGCATCTTTACAATGCCATTTTTAGCGGGAGGAAAAATTGGTGAAACAGTAACTCCTAACCTTATAGGAAGGGTAGAAGACCTTAATATATTTTTAGTGTCTGATTTTGCAGGACTTATGTTGGGATTTTTATCAAACATATCTTACTTAACTTTATTTGCTTTAATCTTAGTTCCAGTATCTTTTTTAGTTTTATGGTTTACCCCATTAGGTCTTCAAATGAGAAGTGTAGGAGAGTATCCTGCTGGAGCCGAATCATTAGGTGTAAACGTTTATTTAATGAAATATATTGGTGTTACTATTTCGGGAGCTTTATCTGGATTAGCTGGTTCATATTTGGTTGTCGCAGGCACAGGGACTTACTTAGAGGGTCAAACTGGAGGTAGAGGTTTTATCGGATTAGCTTCAATGTTATTTGGGAACTATAAGCCATTTGGGATTCTTATGGGTTCAGGATTATTTGGATTTGCTGATGCTCTACAATTAAGATCTCCTCAAGCTGTTCATGGCTTATTGATAGTGATTTCAATATTCTTATTAGTTTTGACTTTTAAAGCTATTTTTGAAAAAAAATATAAAGCAAGTGTTGTTTCATTTCTTCTTAGTGCAGCTTTTCTAATTTGGTTTGTGAATTCTACAAGTATCCCAAATCAATTTGTGTACTTTACACCTCATATAACTACTCTAATTGTTCTGTCTTTTGCTAATCAGAGAATAAAACTTCCTGAGAAGAATGGTGTTCCTTATAAAAAGGGTGAACTAAACTAACCTCTACCGTAAAAAGTTATTTCTTGAATAGCACATTCAGGAAATGGTTCTGCACCATTAACCTCTTCTCCAGGGTAAGCACTTAAAATTTGAATTGTGAGAACTGAAGATGATGTATTTAAATCAATCCACTGTGAGCTAGTATTTTGATTTTCAAGCTCATATTCTATTGAGAAACCCTCTTCTTCTGATGTTATCAAAATATCTCTTGGCTTAAAGTTTCTCTTAAAAGATTTTGAATCTTCTATGTTTTCATAAGTTAAGAATTGAAAATAAATATCTTTTGAAAAAGTAAATTCTAATGTTGCATCTGCACATTCTGAGCCATTATCTTGCCAAGAAGATGGTTCATC
>JADHQS010000005.1 GCA_016777845.1 Candidatus Actinomarina sp.
GTAGAGGTTGTTGTTACAATTTTTACTTCAGTTGTTGTAGTATCTTCTACCGAAGTTTCCTCGATAGAACCTCCACAGGCAGCAATAAAAAAAAGTAAGAGAATTAGTACTTTTTTCATAAGATTTATTTTACATTTGCGTGATAGTTTTATTGACAGTTTTGATTAAATAATTAGTAAACCTTGTGGCCAGAGGCAGAATCGAACTGCCGACCCCTTGTTTTTCAGACAAGGTCTCACGTATAATAATATATGAAAAGAATTTATACATTTGGTCACGAACAAGTTCAAAGAAATATAACAGTTGGCGACATTATTAAAAATAAAGAAAATAATGTAAAAATGACCCAAGTAACTGCTGCAAATAAAGAAGAAGCAGAGATATTAGCTGATCAAAATATTGATATGATCATAACGGGTAGTGATTGGTACCAAGATGTTAGAAAAGGTGCTCCAAACACATTTATAACTGCAGCATTATTTGCTGGAAGATTTATTACAAATGAAGAAATACTTCGTGGTGCATTTGATGTAATGATGGCAGGTGCTGATTCAGTACTCACACCAAGAAGTTTTGATGTTGTAGAGATGTTGGCAAAAGAAGGCATGCAGGTACAAGGTCATGTAGGAATGGTTCCTTCAATGGCAACAAAATATGGTGGGATTAGAACAGTTGGTAAAACTGCCGACGAAGCAATTGAAATACTTAAAGATATGAAAAGACTTGAAGATGCCGGTGCTTTTGGTGCAGAGGTAGAGTGTGTTGCTGAAGATGCGTTAAATGAAATTAAAAAACACACTTCATTAGTTTTAAACTCTCTTGGCTCTGGGTCAGGTGGAGATGTAATGTTTTTATTCTTTGAAGATATCTGTGGTGAAACAGCTGGAATTAAAATGCCACGGCATGCTAAGTCATGGGGAGATGGTCAAAAAATAAAAGATAAATTAAATGAAGAAAGATCAAAAGCTATAAAAGGTTTTAAAGATGATGTTGATTCAGGAAATTATCCAAATAGCAATTACACAGTTGGCATGCACCCTGGAGAAAAAGATGTTCTACTTGAAAAATTAGATAGTTTATAAATGAAAAATTGGCAGAAACTTGCAGTAGGTTTAGGAATAATTGGTATAGGGTACAACTTTTTAATCAGATATGACTCACTACCCTATTATCAATTAATTGCAATTGGAATCGGTTTATATTTTATCTTTAGAAAGTTTAGGAACTAGTACAGGAGTATTCCTTTTATAACGTTGATACTCTTCTAAATGTCCGTACCTCTCTTCAGCAATTCGTTCAAGTAAATTTACACCACTCATACGGGTCAATAAGATGTAAACAAATACTGGTGATATAAGTGTTATGTATTCAATACCAGTTAATGTATTCAAAGCTATAACAGCAATGCCAGTCCAAAGTGTTATCTCACCAAAATAATTAGGATGCCTTGATCTTGACCAAAGACCTGTGTGAATAAAAGCTTCACTAGGATTGTTTTCCTTTCTAAATACTCGTTTTTGATAGTCAGATATAGATTCAATAGCAAATCCAGAGAGCCACAGTACCATTCCAACTATTGCTAAAAAAGGTAATGTGTCTTCTTCAGGTGATAAGATTGCAATAATTGCTGCGCATGCAGTTAATGACACCCAGAGTGCTTGTCCCATCCAGTATTGTAAAAACCAGAAAAAATGTCTTTTAGCTTTTTCAAACCGTACATCTTTGCCATCATTTCTAACTCGTCTAAATAAATATATCCCTAGTCTTAAGGCCCAAACCATAACATAGAAATAGATTACTGAATCTATCATTGTTTTGTTTTCAACAGAAAAGTATGCAAGCGATACAGTCGTGATGTACGTTAGACTGCCAACCAAGTCATAATATTTTTCTGTTTTCAGTAGAAAAGAAGGAATAAAAAATATTACCTGCAGCAGTACAGCTATAATCAAAATAAACATAAATGCATTCATGCCTTTTATCTCTATTGCAATGTTTTGACCTGCAAAATTAATTAAACCTATACAGGTAAGAAAAGTTGAAATTGCAATAATGTTTTTAATTTTTCTACTCACACTGAAAGTATAAACGTATATTTGGATTTACTTCCTAATCCAGTTAAGACTTAAGAATATTAATGTATACACTATGGGAGATAATTACTACATATCTACTGATAACCAAAAAATGTATATAAATTACTTTGATGCACTATATTTGTTAAACATTGTATTTAAAGAAAATAAAGAGTATGGGTTTATAGATAAATCACATATAGAGTCTATATGGAACTCGATTGAATACAAATATCATAAATTCTGTGTCATAAAGGTTTTCAAGTATGAACTTGGTGGCTATGAAGTCCAAATTGGAGACGAATACAAAGGCGTTTGCGATAAGTTAATTCCTAAGGGTAATTCAAAAATTACTTATAATCCGCTAACTTTCGATGAAAATCCAGATTTTAAAAAATCATACTGGAAAAGAAGAGATAATGCCCTAAATACTTTTACTGAGGGCGATGAAAATTTAAATGAACATTACTATATTGCAGGTTTTGCTGAAAAATTTGATTATGAACATCAAAAAATACTGGGATTAAATACTCCATATGTAAATTTTGTTATTAATAAAAACTAATATTTTTATATGGATGATTTAATTTTAAAACAGTTTGATAAACCTGACGAAGTAAGAAATTTTGAAAAAGGTAAGTTTGAAATTGTTAAAATGCCTACTATGACAATTGGTCGTGCAACCTACAAACCTGGATGGAAATGGTCTGACGATGTATCACATTTATCAGGTACGAAATTTTGTGAAGTAGAACACCTAGGGATAGTTATTCAAGGAAAAGCAACAGCTCAATTTGAAGGTGAAGATCCTGTTGTAATGAATGAAGGAGATATATTTTATGTATCTAATAAGCCACACGATAGCTGGGTGGTTGGTGAAGAAGACTACATATCAATTCATTTTTTAGGTGCAGATAAATACGCAGACTGATTTGTGGGAGATACAAGATTTGAACTTGTGACATCTACCTTGTCGAGGTAGCGCTCTGCCGGACTGAGCTAATCTCCCGTATTTAGAAATATAGCATCATTTTGTTTATTTTTAAATTGATTATTTCTCTACAGTAATAATTCTTTTGCCGAACCTCAAAAATAGCCTTTCAACAATTTCAATAAGTAGATTTAGTACCCAAAGTCCTATATATATAGCTAAAAAAATTTGTAAAAACTGCCACAAAATAAAAACAATAATTCCGTACACAAAGATCCACGTAATTGTAAATTTTAAAGAATATATAGGTGACTGACTATTCACTAAAACGGAACCTCTTCATATTTTTGTATAAGTGAATCATTATTATTTTTAGGATTATTCACTGCTCTGTCCACTTTATAAAATTCTATATCATCATATGTATAATCTAAAATCTCAGAATAAATCTCTTCACTAGATAAATCAGACACCCATAGATCTCTTTGCTCCCTTGTTAGTAATAATGGAGATCTATTATGTA
Organism: Candidatus Actinomarina sp.; assembly: GCA_016777845.1. Lineage (GTDB taxonomy): Bacteria > Actinomycetota > Acidimicrobiia > Actinomarinales > Actinomarinaceae > Actinomarina. Next base: position 3,530 of record JADHQS010000005.1, read on the forward strand.
TCATTTGTAGTGAATTTACAGCTTCTCTTGTGATGATAGAGGTTTCAATATCACCACTACTTCTATTCCAATAGAGACCTGCAGCAAATAATAAACTTTCAGAAGTATCAAAAAAATAATAAGGCTGTTTAATGCCATCCTCTTCTTTCCATTCGTACCAACCAGAGATTGGAATTAAACATCTTGAGTTTTTAAATGCTGAAGTAAATGTTTTTTTCTCAAGTAACGACTCGTATCTTGTATTAAATAAAGGTCTCGGATTTGATTGACTCTTCAACCAGTCTGGAAAATATCCCCAGTTAGCAATTACTAAATTGTTATCAATTATGCACGGTGCCTGACTTTGTGGTGCTACGTTAAAGTTTTGTTCATATTCAATTTCTGAAAAGTTATTTACAAACTTCAGTTCGTCTTTTGCAATATCAATATAGTATCTTCCACACATGTATTTATTGTAATAATGAAACGTCTATTGTGTCACCATCAGAGAATGTACTATGGTCTTTCTTGTATATGATATGAACATTTTGTTTTCCGAGAACACTTATTTGATCACCATCTTTAAGAAAGTATGTGTCTTTTTCTAAACAAAGTAATTTGTACTTCCCTCTGTTTAAAACCTTTACAGTATTTGAAATCCATGAATAAAAACTCTCACCATAATGTGGGATGACAATTGTGTTTGGTAAATAATTTAAACCAACCCCTTTAATCATTTTCTCTCCCATAATCATTGCACCAGCACTACATCCAGCAATAATCCCTCTCTTTTCAACATCATGTAGCTCAGTAGAGAAGTTTGAATCATGTATAGAGTCATATAAGTGATTTGGTGAACCCCCAGAAAAAAATACAAAATTTGATTTTTTCATTTCTTCAATTACGAAATCTTGATTTAAATCATCACTATTCCTTGCATCTATATGTTTATGATTAACATTTAAATTTTTGAAATGCTCTATTGCAAGATTTTCCCAGTAAGAAAGTCTTGCATTAGATTCTTTACCAGCAGCTGTAGAAAATGTAAGTACATATGGACTCTTATCTAAATAATTTAAAAGTTTCCTATCTACTTCAAGAATAGACGGTAAAAACTCTCCTGAACCTGTAATAGCAATCATAATTATTGGAGGCGACGACCGGAATCGAACCGGTGTACAAGGTTTTGCAGACCTCTGCGTAGCCACTCCGCCACGTCGCCATGTAGAGCGGAAGACGGGATTTGAACCCGCGGCCTCCACCTTGGCAAGGTGGCGCTCTGCCAGCTGAGCTACTTCCGCGTAACTTTTATATTAATAATAGATTTAATTAATAAAATTAATTTTTTCCTGTTGAACCGAATCCACCCATTGATCTTTCAGAGATATCTAGCTCTTCAACTTTTTCAAAATCAATACTGCCTGTATTAATAGCAACTAATTGAGCTACTCTTTCATTTGGTGCAACTGTATAAACTTCATTTGAATAATTCATTAATGGTACCATCAACTCCCCAGTGTACCCAGGATCAATTAGGCCTGGTGCATTAATTGGAGCAACTAAACTCTTACTAGCTAATCCAGATCTAGGTAAAACAAACCCTCCAACACTTTTTGGCAGTTGAATTGCTATACCCAAATTTACAAGTACTACTTTTTGAGGTTCGATAACATATTCTCCGTCTGAATATAGATCATAACCAATGTCTTCTTCATGACTTTTGCTTGGTATTTTTGCAAATTCATTAAGAATCTTTATTTTTATATTAAAATTATTCTTCAGTGGTACCCTTTCAATGATGAATATTAGAGATTATTTCTTAATAAATAAAACTAAAAAAGTTAATAAAATTAAAATTTTAGACCTTCTAGGTTTTGAAAGCGAAACACTTATTGAATCCTCGTCTTACGCAGGAGAAGAAACTGAAATTGTTGAAGAGCTTAATCAAAAAACATTTGAAACATTATTAAACAATACAGAAGAAATATATGTCCAACAAAGCAGTATTGAATCATATATTTCAAGCTCTACTGAACCTACTAAAGTTACTGATCTAACTCCAACCGATACTTTTAACCCTTTAAATATAACTGAACAGATACAAAGAGTATGGTCGGATCTTGAAAGTAGAAGAAAATGGGTTTTACCGGCATTTATTTCAATATCAATGGTCTTTATGGTCACAATAGCATCAAATACGTATCTTAACTACAGAAGTAGTCAGGAAGCTGTTATAGAAGAAGCTGTTTTTGTTACAAACAATTCGAATGAACTAGTTGAACTTCTACCTGATTTAATTGAGATATCTACAAATACCTTTTACTCAAAATATGATATTTCTAATGCAAGTGCAAATTTGCAACAGATTGAATCATCTTTGCTTCAGTATCAAAATAATTTAGAAAACAGAAGTGATGTCTCAGATGTCAGTACTGTAAAAGAAAATTTAAACAATATATTTACTCTTGTTAACGAGCTTGACCTAGTTCTTTCATATAGAATTTCAATTTCAGAGGTCTTAATTTATGGTGATCTTCCAATTGATGAAGAAAATGCAGACATCGAAGAAATAACTAATAATTTATCGAATATAATTGCGCAAAGCAAGGTCAATATAGCAACATTGCCAGAAATTAAAGATTTTGAGCAACATAAGTCTCTTGTTATAGACGCTGTTTCAACAGCAGAAGATTTACATGGTAGGTATTTAGGTGCTTTAAGAAACAATGAGTATGAAGTTGCACAATCTATAGTCCAAGCAATTCTTTTAAATAAAGAGACAGAAAGTCGGACTTTTGAAAATACATTAATGCAATTTAAGGAAAAATTACTTCTTAATTATGAAAATTTTAAAAATCTACCCTAATTTATAACTCTGCTACTTCTTTTTCAAAGTCAGAAGCATCAGAAAATTCTTTATAAACAGAAGCAAATCGTAAATAAGCAACTTCATTTGTCTCTTTTAAGTATTTAAGAACAGTTTCCCCTACAATTTCTGATTTAATTTTGTTTCCTTGAGTTTTTATTTTATTGTGAATGTTATCAACAAGTGTTTTTAGCTTTTTGTCGTTAATGTCTAGTCCACCAAAAGCATTTTCTATACCTTTGTACAACTTTTCATAATTGAATTCTTGTATATCGCCATTTCTTTTTTGTATCATTAAACCAATTTCAGCCTTTTCATAGGTAGTGAATCGTAATTTACACTTAGGGCACTCTCTTCTTCTTCTTATAGAGTTACCTTCATTGTTTTTTCGTGAATCAACAACATTTGTTTCTTCTTTATTGCAATAAGGACATACCATATATAGTGATATTATAGTTACCTCTAAATCTTGTATCAAATATTTACTGGTAATATCAGTATTTGATCTTCCATAAGTAATGAACTGTCTAAATTATTCATCTTTTTAATTAAATAGATAAATTCCTGATGATTTTTATTTGTAAATTTATGCGAAATACCCCATAGTGTGTCTCCTTTTTGTATTTTATACTCAACAGTTGGTGTATTTTGATATTGATATTGATCGCTAATTGGTTTTTTTACAAAAAATATCATTAAGCTACTAAAAAAATACAGAGATATTATTAATTTGATTTTTAACTTCATAAAAAAATTGTAGTAATTGTGTATGACAAAAAATTGTTCGAACATTTGTTCTAAATTATGTTATAATTTATTAATATGAACAAACAATCAGAGATTTTAGAGTACATAAACCATAAATTAATTACCGAAGGATACTCTCCCTCAGTTAGAGATATAGCAAAAGCTGTAAATCTTAAGTCAACAAGTTCAGTACAGTACCACTTAGATAACTTGATTAAAAAAGGTTTACTGACTAAAAAGGCAAATTTATCAAGATCATTATCAAATAATAAAAAACTAAATACATTCATGTCAGTACCAGTTATCGGTGAAATTTCTGCAGGTACTCCTCTTCTGGCTGAGGAAAATAAAATTGGAGAGATTCCAATTGTTGAAGAGAAATATAATAAGGACCTTTTTGCATTGAAGGTTAATGGTGATTCCATGATTGATGCCGGTATTCATGATAAAGATATTGTTGTTGTTGATAAAAACATTGAACCAAAAAATGGAGATATTGGTGCTTTTATGATTAATGACACAGAAGCAACTGTAAAATATTTAGACACAATATCTGGTAAAAAATATTTAATACCAGCAAATAAAAATTATGAAAATTTTGAAGTTAATGAAAATATACAACCAATTGGGAAAGTTGTTAGTTTATTTAGAGATATATAACTTCACCTGATAAGTATAAATTATCATTTTCAAATCTAAGATTTAAATCGCCACCCGGGTACATAACATAAGAATTATTATCAATTTGATTTGTTTTATTTAGATAGTTAAACATGCATAATGCTCCTGATCCACAGGCATCTGTCTCACCAACTCCTCTTTCGAAGACTCTAGCTTTAATATAATTTCTACTAACTATTTGATATATTTCAACATTTACACCCTCTGGGAATATGTTTTTATTAACTACTTCTGAATTCAAATTTTCTAAATCTAATCCATCTACGTCTTCTACTTCTATCATAAAATGAGGATTCCCAACTAAAGATTTAACACCTTCGAAAGAATTTACATTAATCTTTTCATCTTCATAAGTAGGAATAGGAGTTGATACTTCTACTATATTGTCATCTACATAGACTTCTAAATCTCCAACTGGTGCTTTAACAATAAATCTAGGAACATCCAAATAGTTATTATCGAGCGCAAATTTAGCAACGCACCGAACGCCATTCACACAAAGTTCTGCATCAGAACCATCATTATTGTAATAATGCATTTTTACAGAATTATTATCTAATGGTTCTACGAATATAACTCCATCAACTTCATATTCAGCATCACTTACAAGTGCAATAATTTGAATTTCTGAAACTTCGCCTTCATACTTACCAACTATAAAATCATTCCCAGTTCCAGACATATATGCAAAATTAGACATTAATTATCTCCATCATTGAATTGTATACAAGGTCCTCATCATCGCTTTCAATCATATGTAATTTTGATTCTTTTTTAAACCATGTAATTTGTTTTTTAGCTAATCTTTTAGTTTTTATATTAATATTTTCTTCAAAATTATCTGATAAATTCATACCGATAGCTTGCAGTACTGTTTTTGAAGGATTATTTATTTTGTTTATTTCTTCTATCAATCCATTATCAATCATTTTTTTGGTTCTAATTTCAATATTATTTTTATAATTAGGGTGATTCCAAAATATTCCAACTTTGTCTTTAGGTAAATTTACTTCTGGAAAAACATATTTTGATTCCTTCAACATAAAACTTTCTATGTTTCTCATCAATCTTCTTTTGTTAAGCTCAATATCAGGAATAGGGATCTCATTAAGTTCGTGAAATTTTATCAATTGATCATAATTTAATTGTTCTAACTCTGATCTAATTGTTTGATCAGTTGGTTTAAATTCGTATTTATCAATTATTGCTTTTATGTATAATCCTGATCCTCCTACAGCCAATATATTTTCATTAAATGATTTTTCAGGGATATCTTGATCAATAAGATAGTTTAAATAATCAATTATTGAAAAATTCTGGTCACAATCTGCAATATCTAAACCATAATATTTTACTTGTGCTTGCATAACGTCAGATGGTTTTGCAGTTAACAAATCGAGCCCCTTATAAACAGCCATAGAATCGACTGAGAGAATAGACATGTTATTCTCAATTGCAATTCTGTGTGCTAAATTTGACTTTCCAGATGCTGTTATGCCAGTGAGAAAATATAACAAACTAAAATAATTCTGCTTTTAAATAAAAAGGTGTTGAGTCAATAATTTTAACTTTAACTATATCTCCAATAGAAACATTCTTATTATCAATATGGGTAATCTGTCCACTATCAATTTTGCCAGTGAGGACCTGACTATTTTTTTTCGATGGTTTTTCAACTAATAAGACTTGTTCAGTTCCAACAAATCTTTTTAATCTTTTTTCACTTATATCAGTTTGAACGTCTTTTAAGTGTTGAAATCTTTTCTTAATAATATCTTGGTCAACAAATTCATCCTCCATATCATATGCTTTTGTTCCTGGTCTTGGTGAAAATTGAAACATATAAACAGAGTCAAATTCAACATATTTTACAATGTCCATAGTGTCTTGAAAATCATCTTCAGATTCACCAGGAAAACCAACTATGATATCTGTCGACAATGAAACGTCTGGAAGTATGTCTCTAATCATATCAACTTTTTGTATGAATTTTTCCTTATTGTAACCACGATGCATCTTTGACAGAATATCACTACTTCCACTTTGCAATGGTACATGTATCTGATTACATACTTTACTTAGTGACTTGACTGCATTTATAGTTTCTTCTTTAAAATCTTTTGGATGTGGTGATGTAAAACGAATTCTCTCAAGTCCATCTATTTCATTAAGTTTATGTAACAACTGAGCAAAGTATGGTCTACTCTTATTATCAATTTTTAAATCTCTCCCATAAGAATTTACATTTTGTCCTAATAAAGTGATTTCTTTTATTCCTGATTCAACTAATTCCTGTGCTTCATTAATTATGTCACTTGGTCGTCTGCTTATTTCTGGACCTCTAACAGATGGAACAATACAAAATGTACATGAATTATTACAACCAATCTGAATTGTTAACCATGCAGAATGTTCAGACTCTCTAATCGATGGAGCATCAGTTGGAAGATCTTCTATTTCATCAATTATTTCAGTGATAGGACCCCAGTCTTCAGATTGATTAAGTAGATTAATAATATTTGTTAAATTATGAGTACCAATAACAACATCTACCCAAGGTGCTCTCTCTCTTACAAGTTCTTTGTCTTTCTGTGCAGCACATCCACCCACAAGTAACTTGCGATCGACTCCTTCACCTTTCCATTTTTTTAACTGACCAAGTGTTCCATATAACTTATCATCAGCATTTTCTCTAATGGTACAAGTATTGATAAACAAAATATCTGCGGAATCCTCAATTGATGCTTTTTTCATGCCATCTAATTCAAACATTCCCGCAATTTTTTCCGAATCATGTTCATTCATCTGGCAACCAAATGTTTTAACAAAATATTTTTTACCCTCACGTGAAGGAGTAAAATTCATTTTTGGCTTAATTACAACTGTTTGTTCCACAATTGAATTATAAAATTGTTTTTTAAATAATCCCTATATTATTTTTCAGGTGTTGCATCTTTTGACTCTTCTACAGTTTCCTCTTCTGTAGCTTCATCAGACTCAATCATGCCAACTGCCTTATAAACATCTGATTCTAACTGCAAAGCAATATCAGCATTTTCTCTTAAGAATCTCTTAGAATTTTCCTTGCCTTGACCTAGTTGAATTTCTTCATAAGTAAACCAAGCACCAGCTTTTCTAACTATGCCATGATCTACACCTACATCTAGCAAGCTTCCTTCTCTAGAAATACCTTGACCAAACATAATATCAAATTCAGCTTCTTTAAATGGTGGTGCAACCTTGTTCTTGACAATTTTTGCACGTACACGGTTACCAATCATTTCAGCTCCAACCTTAAGAGTTTCAATTCTTCTAATATCAATTCTTACTGATGCATAAAATTTGAGTGCTCTACCACCGCTTGTAGTTTCAGGTGAACCCCACATAACACCGATCTTCTCTCTAATCTGATTAATAAAAATAACAGTAGTTTGTGTTTTATTGATAGATGAAGTAAGTTTTCTTAATGCTTGAGACATTAATCTTGCCTGTAGACCAACATGGGATTGACCCATTTCACCATCAATCTCAGCTTGGGGAACTAAAGCAGCAACAGAGTCAATAACTACTACATCGAGACCGCCGGAATCAATCAACATATTTGCGATTTCTAGAGCTTGTTCTCCTGTATCGGGCTGTGATACAAGTAATTCATCAACATCAACACCAAGAGCGCTTGCATAGATGGGATCAAGAGCATGCTCTGCGTCAATGAATGCTGCTACTCCACCTGCTTTTTGAGCTTCAGCGGCAATATGTAATGATAATGTTGTTTTACCTGAGCTTTCAGGACCATAGATTTCTATAACTCTACCTTTGGGCACACCACCTATACCTAATGCAAGATCTATTGATAGTGCTCCTGTAGAAATTGAAGGCATCTTTCTAACGTGGTCAGAACCAAGCTTCATCAAAGAACCTTCACCAAATTGTTTTTCTATCTGCGAAAAAACTGTATCGAGTTTTTTTGCCCTGTCTTTGTCCATTATTTTCTCCTATTTATTAACAATAATTAATAACTATTTAAACATCTCTATATGACAAATTTTAATCGAACATTTGTTCGAATACAACTATTTAATTAAATTTAATAGATCCCATATACAGTTATTTACTGCTCTATTTATTATATCTTCCCTATTACCGCGTAAATTGTGTGTGAAATTAGTTATTTCACCATTAATACATATGGATATAAATATTTCACCTATTTTATATTTACTTGAAGGAACGGGACCAGCTTCACCTAATACAGCTAAACCGACTGAAGAATTATATTTTTTCATAGATGCAACTGCTAACTCTTCAGTGAGTAGAGCCCAGTCCTCGTTAGGTTCAGCATTCAACAGTTCTTTTTTTGAATTCATAGAATACAAAACATTTGATGCAATCAGTGTTTCGCTTGTACCTGGATGAGAAACAAGCTCTTTAGAAAATGATCCCCCTGTAATGCTCTCTACTAGAGATAATGTATAATTCTTAGCTTTTAATTCCCTTAATAAAACTTTTGAAGCAGGGATATTTTCATAACTTAATACATTGTCACTTAATGTTTCTTTTATTTGATTTTTAAAATCTTTAAACGCATCGTCACTGGTTGAATTTTTATCGATTCGTAATTTAATTATTCCCTTGCTCGCTAAATAAGCGATATCTAAACCTTCAGGTTTGAACTTATCAATCTTTTCTGCCAGAGCAGACTCTGCTTCATTAAAAAATAAAATAAATTCATAATCTTTTTCTACTTTTGTAAAGTTATCTTTTAAAAATGGTATTAACTCATCTGTTACTAGCGATATGAACTCTCTCGGTGGACCAGGAAATATGAATACATGTTTACTTTTATATTCAATATGAATCCCTGGTGACGTTCCGTTTGTGTTATTTAATTTGGTTGCACCTGCTGGGATTTCTGCTTGTTTTACATTTGTTGCAGGCATAGTCATGCCTCTACCCTCCCATCTTGACTTCATCCAGCTCAGATGATCTTTGTCAACAACAAGTTTCAGGTCAAACATTTCAGAAATAACTTCTTTAGTAAAATCATCTTCTGTAGGTCCAATTCCACCACATGTAATAATCACATCATTAGTTTGAAGTAAGTCATTTACAGCATCTTGTATCAATTTTTTATCATCAGGAACCGTTCTTTCAGTTGAGAGAATAAATCCGTTGTCGTATAAAGTTTGTCCAAGTGATGCAAGATTAGTATTAACAGTATCACCAAGTAAAATTTCAGTTCCAACGCTTAATAGAGCAATATTCACATAATTAGGATAGCAAGGTTATTCATCAATAATATTATGATTAAATTATGAAACGTTACTTGCCAGTATTTATCATTTTATTAATTTCTTGCTCATTTAGTGCTAATGAAGAAATGGAAAGTGAACTATTAGAAGTGGTGGCAAAATCTACAAATGCTATCACAGAAACAACTTTTGATTATTTAGACACATCAGAATCTGTCGTTACTGAGAATTTTACAGATAAAAAAACTATTATAATTTTTTGGGCTGATTACTGAGGAATTTGCAGACGGGAGTTGCCTGTCGTGGAAAAAAAATTAGCTGACTTAACTGATGAATACGATGTTATTGCTTTAGCTCATAGCCAATACGAACCAACAATGGAATGGGTTAATGAAAATTTAAATGGTGAACTAACAATAGGTTTCTCTACACCTGAATTAAGAGACTATTTTAAGATTGTTGGTCAACCAATATCTATAGTTCTTGACACAAATGGTGAAATAATTTCTCGAACTTATGGAGAAATTGATTTAACTAATTTTTAACTTTAAACAATAAACTTTTTTTATAAACATGTAATATATGCTTATAAATCTAAGCGGAGGAAAGTGTGAAAAAAACATTTTTTATTCTTCTAACACTCTCACTTGTGTTTGTAGCATGTAGTGGAGCTGAGGAAGAAGTCGAAAAAATTACTTTTGGATTCGTTCCAAGTGCCGAACAGACTGATCTTCAAGACAACATCCAGCCATTAATGGATGTTCTATCTGAAGGTTTAGGTATTGAAGTGGAAGGATTTGTTACAAGTGACTACTCAGGTTTAATTGTAGCAATGGGATCCGGTCAAGCTGATATTGGTGCATTTAACACATTAGGTTATGTTAATGCTATGAATGCATATCCAGATTCTTTAGAAGCTATTGCTAAAGTAGTGAGATACGGTTCTGGTTCATATCATGGAACATTCTTTACAAATGATGCAAGTATCTGTAATGAGCCACCTGTAATTGGTGCTTTAGAGAATATTGATGGAACTGCAACTTTAGTCAAAGGTTCTGCTGACACAGCTCCTGATGTTAAAGCTCTTCAAGTCGGATGGGTTTTTGGAGATAATGGTTTAGAGCCAGATCCTGATCATGATGCTGGACTAGCTTGTGAAGCTGATCTATCAGTAATGCTAGGTAAAACAGTTGCATTTGTTGAAGAAGGCTCAACGTCTGGTTATTTATTTCCTGCTATTCAGCTAAAAAATGCAGGAATAGATTATCAATCTGATTTTGATGTCATATTTGCTGGGTCTCACGATGCATCAGTTTTAGCTGTTTATAATGGCGATGCTGACTTTGGTATAGCATTTGATGATGCAAGAAGAAGTATTAGAAAAGAGTATCCTGATGTTGGCTCTAAAGTAATTGCTTTTAGCATTACGGAAGAAATTCCTAATGATGTTGTAGCAGTACGATCTAACCTTCCAGAAGATATGAAAGAACAAATTTATCAAATTCTTAGTGATTATCTTGCAACTGAAGAAGGATTAGCTGTTATGGATGAAATTTATGGTTGGACAGATATCGTTCCAGCTGAAAATTCGGAGTTTGACATAGTTAAACAAGCAGCTGAAGAATTCGGGCTTTACGACGAATAACATAAGAAAATAGTTATTATTATCAAGGGGTAGGAATCTACCCCTTGATTTTTTATTATGATTAAATTTGAAAATGTAAATGTAACATATCCAGGTGGTGTTGTAGCTTTAAAAGATATCAATCTTGAAATTAAAGAGGGCGATTTCATAATTATTGTTGGTTTATCTGGTGCAGGAAAATCTACTCTACTTAGAACAATCAATAATTTGGTTAAACCATCAAGTGGAACTGTTTACCTTGAAGGTGCAGACGTTACGAATGCAAAGAAAAAAGAACTAAAACTAATCAGATCAAAAATAGGTATGATTTTTCAAACATTCAATTTGGTAAATAGATCAACCGTATTAAAAAATGTTTTAACTGGAAGATTAAGCAACGTATCAACTATTAAATCAATATTAGGACTTTGGCCTAAGGATGAAAAAAAATTAGCTTTTGAAGCATTAAATCAAGTTGAAATACTTGAAAAAGCATATGTAAGAGCTTCAAATTTATCTGGTGGTCAACAACAAAGAGTTGGAATTGCTAGAGCGCTTTCACAAAAGCCAAAAGTTATGCTTGCTGATGAACCAGTCGCTTCCTTAGATCCAATTACATCAAGAGTTGTTATGAGTTATCTTAAAAAAATTAATACAGAATTAGGTATTACAACTATTGTGAATTTACACTTTTTAGATTTAGCTAAAGAATTTGGTGATAGGTTAATTGGCCTAAGAGATGGCAAGCTTGTGTTTGATGGCAATGTTAACGAAGTTTCAGACGATGATTTTGAAAATATTTATGGTAGATCTATCAAATCTTCAGACCTAATCGGTGATGATTAATATACCTCCTAAACCAAAAGCTTCTTACTTAGCAAAAATTGGTCTTCCATTTGCGTTTATGTTTTCTATTTTTTCTTTTAATATGATAGATTTTAACTTTTCAGATTTTCAAAACAATTTACAAAATCGTAAAATTGTAACTGAACCGTTATTTAATCCAAAATGGCAATGGGCATGGGATAATACTTCTTCAGCACTGTTAGAGACAATCCAGATAGCAATACTAGCTAGTATTATAGGTTGTGCTATTGCACTCCCGTTATCCTTTTATGCTTCAAGAGCCACCAATTTAAATAAATTTTCATACTTTCTTTATAAATCGTTTTTAAATCTTGTTAGAACTATTCCTGATTTATTTTGGGCAATGATGTTTACTGTAGCTGTTGGAATTGGACCATTCGCTGGTGTGCTTGCTTTAGTAATGTTTTCATTAGCTATTATGGGTAAATTGTTGTCAGAAACTATAGACAGTATAGATCCTGGTCCAATGGAGGCTGCAAAAGCAACTGGAGCTTCACACAACCAAACTGTATTTACATCTGCACTGCCACAAGTCTTACCAAATTTTACTGCCTATTTTCTATATATATTTGAACTTTGTATTAGAGCGAGTGTAATCTTGGGGCTTGTTGGCGCAGGGGGTGTTGGAAGAATAATTGAGACTCAAAGAATTTTCTTAAGGTTTGATAGAATTTCTCCAATAATAGTAATAATCCTTGCTGTTGTAATTTTAATAGAACAATTTAGTGTTTGGATCCGAAAAAGAATATTATGAATTTACCTAAACAACCTTTAAATCAAAAAATATTTAAATATTCAATAACATCATTAATTATTCTTGCTTCTTTATGGTCAGCTGCTGGATTAGAAATCACATTAGATAGGATAATTGATGCGCCAAAACAAATTGGAATATTGGTAGGTGCAATGTTTCCTTTAGATCTTAGCCAAGAGGCTTTTAGTAGAATAATCCCTAAGGTTTTTGAATCTTTATTTATCGCTTGGGCTGGAACGGTTATTGGGTCATTTTTTAGTTTTCCTATATCGTTCCTTGCTGCGAATAACTTTACTAAAGGAATTGTGAGTAAAGCAACTAAACAAATCCTAAATATTATTCGTGCATTTCCTGAATTAATATTAGCCTTTATTTTCCTACCTATTACGGGATTGGGTCCCTTAACAGGAACACTTGCTATAGGAATTCACTCAATAGGAACTCTAGGAAAACTATCATCCGAAGTTATTGAAGGTATAGATGAAGGACCATTAGAAGCAATAAAATCTTCCGGAGGATCTAAAATAAATGAGCTAACTTTTGGGATTATTCCTCAAGTAATGCCAACTATTACTTCTTATTGGCTGTATCGATTTGAAATAAATTTAAGAGCATCTGCAGTTTTAGGTGTAGTTGGTGCTGGTGGCGTAGGTCAAGAATTAATTAACCAACTAAGATTTAGAGACTTCCCAAGAGCAGGTACTGTACTTGTTTGCACAATAGTGTTAGTCCTTACAGCTGATGCTGTATCAGCAGCAATAAGAAACAGGATAATTAAAGGAAAATTAGTAAAAAGCTAGTTATTCTTCGTACCAGTTATCTTCTGACTCTTCATCATTTTTAACAATATCCAAATTATCTGATTCATTCTCCACAGTAACTTCATTATTTGAGTCATTTATAGAAGTTAAAGATGCTGATTCATATTCTTCAACAGTAATCAAGACTTCTCTGGCTTTTGATCCTTCCGATGGACCTACTATGCCTTGAGCTTCTAATATATCCATTAATCTTCCAGCTCTTGCAAATCCCACTCTAAGTTTTCTCTGGAGCATAGAAGTAGAACCTAATTGAGAACGTATTACTAATTCTTTTGCTGTAGATAATAACTTTTCATCTTCACCAAAGTCTTCAGAAGAAGAAACAGATGATGTTTTTTGTACTTCTATGACTGCTGGATTATAAACAGCTTCCTTTTGATTTTTAACCCATGAAACAACATCTTTAATTTCATCTTCAGTTACCCATGCACCTTGAATTCTTTCTAAACGCGGGTTTGAAGCTGTTACAACTAACATGTCACCTAAACCAATTAATTTTTCTGCACCAGATTGATCAAGAATAACTCTAGAGTCGGTTGTTGACGCTACTGAGAATGCGAGTCTTGAAGGTATGTTTGCCTTCATGACACCAGTGATAACGTCAACTGATGGTCTCTGTGTAGCAACTACTAAGTGTATACCAATTGCTCTTGCCATTTGAGCAAGTCTTACAATTGCAGACTCAACTTCCCTACCAGCAACCATCATTAAGTCATTTAACTCGTCTATAAATACAACTATGTAGGGGAATCTATCGAACTTGTCTTCATCAAGAAGACCAGCGTCATATTTTTCGTGATAACCATTAATATCTCTAACCTGACCATCAGCTAGTAAGTCATATCTTCTGTCCATCTCTGAAACTGCCCAACCAAGTGCATCTACAGCTTTTTTAGGATTTGTAATAACTTTTGTTAGCAAGTGAGGAACATTATTGTACTGACCTAATTCAACTCTTTTTGGATCAACCATAACCATCTTTACATCATTTGGATTAGTTCTTACAAGAAGGGATGTTACGATTGAGTTAATACATGAAGATTTACCAGCTCCAGTTTGTCCAGCAATTAGTACGTGTGGAAGTTCAGATAAATTTAATAATCTTGGTTTTCCTGATATGTCTAAGCCAAGACCGACATTCAATGGATGTTCAGCATTAGCTGCTTCCTTAGAAGAAAGAACATCCCCCAGTGAAACAAGCTTTCGTTGCCTATTTGGTATCTCTATACCTATAGCGCTTCTTCCGGGAATTGGAGCAAGTAATCGCACATCTGGAGTAGCCAATGCATAAGCAATATCGTGAGAAAGAGAAGTAACTTTTGAAACTTTGACACCAGGTGCAAGTTCAATTTCATAACGAGTAACAGTTGGGCCTGGAACAACATTTGTGAGCTCTGCTTCTACACCATGCTCTTTTAATAATTTTGTTAGATCACTCGCAGTTTCTTGTAATAACTTTTTGGAAGTAGACACAGAAGATCCTTTTTTTAGCAATTTAACTGGAGGTAATGTATAAGTAGTAGATTTACTTTGCTTCCTAGCTTTTGGTTTAGCGGTTGGAAATTTCTTTTCTTTGAAATCTTTTATATCTGATACATTTGTAGCTTTTTCTTTGATTTTTAATGCTGATTTTGAGACAGTATCAGGTTCTATCTCACTATTAATTGGATCCTTGTAAATATCATCAAGATATATATTTCTTGCTTCTTTTCTTGCTAATACAAATGCATAAATGAATTTATAAATGTACTTTATAATTGCTTGTATTCCTCCAATTAAATCCTTTAGTTCTATATCAGTCATATACAAAACTGACATGATTAAGCCTAATAAAAGAATCGTATGTGTCATTTGTAGGCCAACGCTGTTAGTTAGTGGATAAACTAAAAAAGCTGAAATATGACCACCTGACTTTAGTAAGGGTTCTGAACCAGCGCTCAAAGATAAAGGTTGTGCATGAATTAAAGAATGAAAAATAGATGCTGAAAATATTTGTACCCAAAATGTTCCAACTAGAACTCTTTGTGCTTTTACTGATTCACGATCTCTTACAAGGATTCCGGCTCCATAGAAAAAGAATACAGGTAAAGCAAACACACCATAACCAAATGCCCACTGAAGTACGTTAAAAATAACTTCTCCAACAGGTCCTCCTTTAGAGAATATTGACAATACGGTAAGCATTCCAAAAGAAAACATAAAGACCGCTACAGCTTGATAAGATTGGACGAACTTAGTTAAAGTAATAGAAGTTGTAGATTTAAGTGTAGTTACTGCCCTGTCTACATTTATTAACTTGTTTTGTTTAGACACCCGCTTACGCCCATTCACCCTTTTGCGAGTGGATGTCTTTACAGCCACGAATAAATTATACCATAAAAAGAACTAGGAAAAGCTTAATTATTCTTAATTTTTTGGAAATTATCCCATAAATTATTGGCTAATTTACTAGAAACATCAGTAATAGGCATTAAAGGTGATCCAACATCTTCCCACGATTTTGTAAGTAAGTACTTAACTGGCCCAGGACTTGGTTCTTCAAATAATAAATCAAATAAAGGTAAAAGTAGATTCTGCATGTTCTCAGCTGATTCAATCTCATCATTAAGAACATGATTTATTAAATCGTATATTTCATTGCCAACAATATGGGAGGCAACTGAAACTACACCTTTTCCACCCATTTTCATAAACTCTATAGTCTCACCATCATTGCCTGAATAGATGTCAACTTTGTCCTTAAGTACGTCTAGTTCATTTTTAGAAAACTCTAAATCCCCTACTGCATCTTTAATTGAGTGTATTCCAATATCATCAACAAGCTTTTCTAAAGTCTCAATTTCTATTAAAGTTGCTGTTCGCCCAGGAATATTGTACGCCATAATTGGTAAGTCAGTATTTTTAGAAATCTGTTCAAAATGCTGCAAAATCCCAAGCTGTGATGGTTTTGAATAATACGGTGTCACAATCATAATGCCGTCGACACCTAAGTCATTTGCCATTTTGGTATACTCTATAGATTCTTTTGTAGAGTACGTACCAGTACCAGCAATTATCTTTGCACTGTCGCCAACTGAGTCTTTAGCTGTTGAGTAAATTATTTTTCTATCTTCTTTTGTTAAATTTGGTGATTCTCCAGTAGTTCCTGATAAGACTAAACCACTAGATTTTTCATGAACTAATTTTTTACAGAGTCTCCACAGAGTATCAGTGTTAAGAACACCATTATTATCAAAAGGAGTTATGACTGCTGTTAGTAGCTTGCCGAAATCGCTCATACCTAGATATTAATCTTTTTTGCTATTAAATTTTCTAAACCTAGATTAAAACCTTCTAAATTGTGATAAAGATCAAGAACAACTTTGACTCCATAGAGATATGCTCTTCTATCATTTACTTTGTGGTCTAAAGTAAATGACTCATATTCATTTATGAAATCTATCTCTTGCTCAGCTAAATATTTATCATCTCTTAATGAAAAAATATTTTTGTTGTTCATATTATTAATCTGATAAAAGTCACCATTTTTTTCATGAGAGTTTAACTCTAATGGTAAGGAGTTTGCTAAATCTATTGCAGTACCAGATGGTGCATCTTCTTTCTTTCCATGATGTTTTTCAGTAATGGTTACTGAATCGAAATTATCAGCAAGAACTAATGAAAATAGTTTTTGATAAGCAGCACCTATTGAAAAGTTTGGAATGATGATTACTTTTCTATCTTTTATTGTTTTTAACTTTGATAACATTTCTGAACTCATACCAGATGAACCTATTATTAAATCTGCATCTGAATTAAGTAATAAGTCAATATTTTTATTTATTACCGCTGCAGGTGAAAACTCTATGACAACATCTTCTTCTATGCTAGATAAATCTTTATAAACTTTATATTCTTTACCTTTGTAATTTGGATCATGAATTGCTGTTAAATTAAAATCGTCTCTTGAGTTGATGTAACTTGAAACAAGTTGGCCCATTGATCCTGCTCCACCAGATATCAAAACAGTTTTTTGTGCGATTTCATTCATATTTGATAGTTCCTTATACTTATAGTTGTTAATGATAATGATAATTAGATGAATTCAAAGAAGAAAAACATAGAAGCACAAATAGTTGAAGATTTTGAAAAAATCAGACCTGCTATTACTAGGCTTTTGCAAACTCAAATGAAAAATGATGATTTATCACTTCGATATGGAAGATCAAGATCTAACAGTAAAAATGATATTGTAATAAATCCATCAATACTTGTTAACACAATCTCGAAAACAAATCTTGATAGAAATGAGGTTATGATTGGTACAGTTGTGCACGAAGCTATACATGCAACAAATAATTACACTCTAGACACTGAAACTTTAAACAAATTATTTCCAGATGAACTAGATGATGTAGAAGATATTGATGACATTCTTGAAATACTCACTGGTCCCTTTGGAAAATATGTTTTTGACATTCTAATTCATTCGATAGAAGAAAAAATCTTTGTTAAACAATATGAAGGTTTAAATTCTATTCTTGAAGATATTTATACTGAGTCATTTTCTGAAATAAAAAAGCTTGGTAATTTTAGTCAGTATCTTTCATTATTATTTCACTCAATAACTTCGTATATAGATCTTGAATTTGAAAACTACAAGAAACCTGTAGTAAGTTCATTGAATGAATCTTTACATATTTTGAAAACGTTAAACTATGAAAATGTGAATGTCTCTGAATTAATAGAAGCTACAGTTCAGATGGTTGATATATGTAAACGGTATAATATTCTTCCAAACTTAGACAACTACTCACTCGGCGAACAAAAAGAAATTGAAGAATCGCTTGATGAAAGTGTGGTGAGTGATTTGAGTAAGATTCTTATCCCCTCCTCCAACAATGTGACAACAGGCAACACTTTGCAGAAATTTCTTGGTCAAACAGAGTCGAAATCAACTGACGATAAATTAAATCTTATGGATGATCATATATCCAAAGTAGGTGCATCAACTACGATCTACTTTCCATCAGGAAATGTTGCAAAAGTTGTGGAAAATAAAATTCCAAATAATTACAAAAATTTATATAAAAATGGTCTTGAAACATATGAATCTTTATTACAACAATGGAATTTACCTATTTACAAAGTAACAAACAAGATAAAACCCTACTTTATACACAACCAAAAAAGACAAAGAATTAGTGGATTTGATCAAGGAGATTTATCTCCACACGTTCCAATCATGCTTGCATCTGGCAGATACGAGAGAATGTTTGAACAGAAACAAAGGCTATCTAATAAGTCATATGCAATATCTCTTTTAATTGATGGAAGTGGTTCAATGATTGAGAAAAATAAAGATGAACTTCATCCTTGGTCTTTAGCCTCAGCTTTGATTGGTGCTAGTTATTTATCTCAAATATGTTTTGAACTTGACATCGATTTTGAAGTTTCTATATTTAACAGAGCCTTTGCATCAGAACATACTGAAAATGAAGAAGTTTACAATAAAAGAAAATTTGCAGTTTCATCAATGCTAAATAGAACCTACGGAACATCAGCACAGGAGCTTTACAATACAGCAAATCATTATTTTATTAAAGAATTCAAAGACTCATGGAGAGAAAACTATCAGCAATTTATAGGACTAATTGAATTTTCAAGAAATTTAAGAGATTCAATTGATATCGGAATCAGTAAAGATTCAATTCCACCAGTAAGTATGTTTGAAAAAGGTACGA
The DNA here is from genome assembly GCA_016777845.1 of Candidatus Actinomarina sp. Taxonomy (GTDB): domain Bacteria; phylum Actinomycetota; class Acidimicrobiia; order Actinomarinales; family Actinomarinaceae; genus Actinomarina. Next base: position 22,844 of record JADHQS010000005.1, read on the forward strand.
ACATAGATGAAATAAATATTATGCATGCATCAAAAAGATTGCTAAATCATCCTTCAAATACAAAAATGTTAGTTGTACTTTCTGATGGGATGACTAGAGGGTCGGTAAATGAGCTTCAAAATAGTATTAACTTTGCGACTAAAAATGGTGTTGATGTAATTGGGATTGGAATCGGTAATAGAGGTTCTTGGCGAGAGTATATAAATAATATTCAAATTGAAAAACCCGAACAGCTAATTCATTCCATAGTAAACATCACAAAGGATATACTTATTAAAAACATTAAATTAAAATCTGGAGTTGCCTAATGGGTTCACAAAAATTTATAAATCCTGATAATGAAAAGCAATCTGTTGAAATAGATGAATGTAAATTAGAAAAAAAATTAAATGATTTTGAATCACGAAGTAATCGAATTCCTGAAGTTGATGAATTTTATGTAGATCTGGGAATGCAGTACAGGCTTGCAAAAGTTATGAATTCAAAAAGTAAATCTTTCAAAAACGAGATTCCAATACATATTGCCCTAATGGGTCATATGGGTACGGGAAAAGATCATGATATAGAACAATTTGCAGCAAAGCTAAGATTCCCATATTACAGAATTCCTTTATCAGGAGAAGTTAGAGACGTAACACTTTTAGGATCTGTTCAGTTGTATGGAGATGGTAAGGGTGGAACTGAGAGCAGATGGCAAGATGGTGAGTTAACAAGAGCTTTGAGAGGACCAGCAATTGTTAATTTATCTGAGCTTAACGCAGCAGGTCCAGAAGTTTTGTTTGCCCTACATTCATTACTTGATAGACATAGGAAATTAGAACTACCAAATGGAGAAGTTCTTTCTTTAAGAGAAGATACTTATATTTTTGGAACAATGAACCCAACGAGTTTAAGAGATTATGCGGGTACCCAGTCATTAAATAAGGCATTCGCAGATAGATGGGTCATATGGGATAAACCCTTTCCGAATAAAGAACAATTAGATGCTATTTTTGAAAAAAGATATCCCAAACTTCAAAAAGAATATAGAGAATTAATCATTAAATTAGCTACAGAAATTAACAACTCATTTATGTCGGATGATATAAGTATTAATATAGAAACCCCCATGAGTTTGCGAACAATAGTAGAGAGAATACCTATTGGCTTAGATGTTTATGCAGACTCAAAAGATCCATTAAAAGAAACCTGGGAAAATTTTGTTTTACCCCATGTTAATAAAGAGGATTTAGATCATTACAAAACTTTATGGAACACAATAGTAAGAAAAGGGCCTTCTATAAAACCTAAGCTTTAGAAAATTTTATTAAAGGTATATCTCTGTTTGTTCTTTTTCTGTACATTTGAAACGTTGGATAAACTTCGTCTAATAAACCCCAGTAATATTCTTTTTGGGAAGACTCAATTAATTCGTAGGTAGCTTCAAAGCGTTCATTTTTTACTGTAATGAATGGATTGTCAGATGAAAGGTTATAAAACCAATCTGGTGTTTTATCATTTCCACTGTATGAAGCTGCAACTATATAATCATTTTCATAATTTGCATAAGTCAAAGGTGTTTTTCTAAGTTGATTTGTTTTACTACCAATGGTTTCGAGTAAAAGAATATGATCCCCAATTATTTTTTCACCAAGGAAAGAGTGGTTGAGTCTTATAATTTTTGAATGTATTTTAGAGATTAACTTATAAAACCACTCAGGCCAGAGGTGTGCTGACTTGCCTAGTAATCTCCACATTTATTACTTAATTTAAAAATCTTCCTGATTTTCTTCTAGATTTTTAAATTTTGGATCGTACTTTTTGAAAAAATCTTTTATTTTATTTTCTAAATCATCAGTTTCCAAATTAGCTAATTCATTTCTAAGCTTTTTAATTTGGACCTTAATATCGACATTTTCATCCATAAGTTTTAAAACATATCTGAATCCAAGTATTACAAGGACAAATTTAAAGATTTTCTTCATAAATTCATCATAAATACAAACATATTTTAAAAAAAGTATTTTTTGATGAAATTGCCACTGGAGTTAATCGTTGACCTCAAGTAAACTTAATGATGTGCAAGAAATATTAAGTAATCTCGTTGCAGAACAGCAATTATTGGATCAATACTTACAAAGTATTCCTGTAAGGAATTGGAATACTAAAACCTCTTACAAAAATTGGGATGTGACAGCTCATGTTAGTTATCTTGCTGCTCTTGAAGATCTTGCTGACAATGCTTTAAAGAAAAAAGGATCGGATTTTAACAAATACAGAGGGCCTAAGGGTTTAGAGAAATTTGAAAAAGAAGCAATCTTAAAAGGTAACGACATGAGACCACAAGATGTTATTGAATGGTGGAGAATTTCTAGAGCTTCTGTAATTGAGACGTTAGCTAAATCATCTCCAGGAAAAAAATTAACTTGGTGGAAAAATGAAATTGATTGTAGAACATTCGCGCTGACAAAATTAGCAGAAACATGGGCACATAGTTTAGATGTTTATGATGCAATGAAAAAAGATTATGAAGACACTGTTCGCGTTGAACACGTAGCACTTTTTGGATGGTTAAATGCAGAACAAGCGAGTAAGGTCAATAAAACTAAATATCAAGATTTGCGAATTGAATTAATCGGCCCAGAATATAAAGCCTGGCAATTTGGTGATGAGGAAAGTGAAAATAGTATAAAAGGTAATGCAAGTGACTGGTGTCGAGTGGTTACTGGTAGAGTTCCCAAAGGTCATAAGCTAACACTTTCTACTGAAGGTGATTTTGCCAAAAAATTCGTTAAATTTAATCACGTAAAAATATAATGCAAGTCTATGGCGTAGTTCACTTAAAAAGCCTTCCCGGCTCCCCTTCTAACAGATTATCTATTGATGAAATTATAGATTCAGCACAAGAAGATGTTAATAGCTTAGTTCATGGTGGTGTTGATGGAATAATAATTGAAAATTTTGGAGACACACCTTTTGTGAAAGATGATATTTCTAAACGTACGCTTGCTAGCTTTACTACAGTTGTAGAAAATTTATCAATAGAACGAGATATTAAGGTTGGAATAAATGTTCTAAGAAATGATGGAATTGCAGCTCTTGCAATTGCCGAAGCTACTAAATCACAGTTTGTACGAATCAATGTTTTAAATAACACCATGTTTACCGACCAGGGCGTTATAGAAGGTGATGCTCACGGAGTTAATCAGTTTAAATCAAGCCTTAATAGTTATGTAGAAATCTATGCTGATGTATTTGTTAAACATGCTGTACCACCTCCAGGTTCAAAAATTGAAAACCATGCAGAAGAATTAATTCATAGAGCAGGTGCGGATGTAGTTATTGTTACAGGAGATGGTACTGGACACGAAATAAATATTGTAGATTTACAAAAAGTAAGAAACATTGTTCCAACTGGTAAACTCGCAATTGGATCAGGTGTAACTTCAACAAATGTCGATGCTTATCAAGATTTGGCAGACATACTGATTGTAGGTACAAGTTTTAAATTTGATAATGATGTTGCTAAAAGGGTTGACATCAATAGAGTCGAAGAGTTAGTAAGAAAAATAAAATAATTTTTATTACAACAATACAATTCTGTTACATAACTATCATTTTTATTTGAATGGAAGCCATACTTAATCTAGCACTACTACTGTTTCTTTTAGGAATACTGATTGGAACTCTATTTAAATTAACCATTCCCAACTCTATTTCTAAATACTTGGGATATTATTTGTTGCTTTCGCTAGGGCTAAAAGGTGGTGAAAGCCTTCAAGAAAATGGATTTATAAATGAAGTTATAAGTGCATTAACACTTGGAGTAGTATTTGCTCTTTTAATTCCAATTATTGCTTATCTTTATCTTAAAAATTTACTCAATAGCGACGATGCAGCCGCACTCTCTGGAACTTACGGATCAGTAAGTGCTGTTACATTTGTGACAGCTATTGCATATCTTACAACTACTAATCAAAACTTTGATAACTATATGTCTGCTGTTTTAGTTGTAATGGAATTTCCAGCAATATTTATGGCACTATATTTAGTAACTCAAAAAAAACAAATTGAAAGTAATAAATTTGAGACTATTAAAACAGCATTTTTAGAAATACCAAATATCATTTTGATCGCATCATTGTTTATAGGATATTTTGTCAATCAAACACTTTTATCTAATTTAGATTTCATAATTGTTGAAATATTTGATTATGTTTTATATCTGTTTTTATTTGTTATGGGAACTATGGTCTCAAATAGAATTGGTGAACTTAAAGGCAAAGGAGCAAGCCTAATTGCTTTTGCTTTATGTACTCCATTGATTGGTTCAATTATTGCTTTGTTAGCATCTATATACTTTAATTTTTCTGTAGGTAACGCAACATTGTTAATGGTGTTAACAGCAAGTGCAAGCTATATTGCAGTACCAGCAGTTGTAAAAGACGCTATACCAAATGCAAATCCTGCTATTTACCTAGGACTAAGTTTGGGTGTCACATTTCCATTCAATATCATTGTTGGAATACCTTTGTATAACGAATTAGCTAAATACTTTATTGGCTAATTAGAGAAGGAATCCTCCATCAATGGTTACAACTTCGCCTGTAATCCAGGATGCATCTTCACTTGAAAGAAAGTAAATCAAACTAGCAATATCTTCTGGTTTTCCCAGTTTTTTAAGAGCATGTAGGTCTGCACTTCCCTGTTCGTCACCTGCCCAGAGCATCTCTGAAAGCTTAGTTTTAACCACAGCTGGAGCAATACCATTCACTCTAATATCAGGTGCAAGTTCCATTGCTAATTGTTTTGTCATATAAATTAATCCCGCTTTTGAAATATTATAAGCACCCATGTAGTGTGCTGGCTTTATTCCACCAACGGAACAAACATTCAAAACAGATTCTCTTAAACCAGCTTTTACAGCTTCTCTTGTCCACATTAAAGGACCCATCAAATTTACATCCCATGTTTTTTGAACTGCTGATAAATCGACATCCATTAAGCTACCTCCGGAAGGATTTGTGCCAGCATTGTTAATCAAGACATCTAAAGACCCTGTTTCGTCAACAATTTTTTTACAAGTTTCAGATGCAGCAGCAAGGTCATCAGCTCTTGCAACAAATCCTTTTAATTGTGAATTATCAGAAAGTACTGTTTCTAGATTCTCTTCTTTTCTAGATGTAATATAAACATTCCATCCTTTATCTATAAATTTTTGAGCTGTGGAAAGTCCTATACCCCTTGTTCCACCGGTTACAAGTGCAGTTTTCATTATTGTTAAAGTATAGTAGTTATTTCTAAATGCAGTTACAGTTGAACTGCAAATGGAAAACTTTAAAAAATATAAGGTGTTGCTTACGGAAAATAAAAACTTTCGTAAACTATTTGCAGCTCGTTTAATTACCCTCGGGGGTGACTGGTTACTAACTGTTCCTCTTTTAGGAATCATTTATGGTTTAACAGAAAATCCATTTATTACCTCACTAGTCTTGGTAGTTCAAAGTGCTCCATTATTTATATTGGGGAGCTTTGGAGGCTACTTAGCTGACAAATATAACAGAAAAAAAATTATTGCAATATCAGAATTTTTATCGGGTTTAACAGTTCTTTTAATCCTGTATGCTGTAACAACTGAGAATGTAGTATTTATTTTATTTTCATTTGGTATGTTGTCTGTTGTAGGTTCTCCTTATATGCCAACATCTGACGCAGCTTTGCCTAATGTTGTAAAAAAAGAAAATTTAGCTGAAGCAAATGTGATCTTTTTCTCAAGCTGGGGTGTTATGGCTGGTATAGGTGCAGGTATAGGCGGTTATTTAACAACTGTAATAAGTAGAAATATGCTTTTTGCATTAGACAGTTTAAGTTTTGTATTATCAGCCTTAATTGTTTATTCAATCAAGAAAAATTTAAGTGAAGATTCTCAAATTAATGAAAAAAATGAAAGTATAACTTATGTCGAGGGTATCAAATATGCTGCATCTAAGAGAGAAATTTTTTCATTAATTATTACAAAAGGAATATTTAGTATTTCTGCTAGTGGCCTTCTCTCTTTGTTTACTGTTTTATCATATGATATTTATAAGACTGGAGACTTCGGTACTGGTTTGATGTTTGGAGCAAGAGGTGTTGGTGCCCTTGTGGGACCAATTGCTATTAGATATTTTTTTGGCAATTCTGATGGAAAACTTCTTAATACAATAGGCTTAACTATTATGGTTTGGGGATTATTTTATTTCTTTATACCATTTTCTGTATCCCTTTATTTGACTATATTTTTATTAGTTCTTGCACATTCCGGTGGAGGATCACAATGGGCGTTTTCAACCTACGGACTCCAAATACTTACACCTGACAGATTAAGAGGAAGAATTTCAGGTATTGACTACTCTTTTAACTTTTTAATGAACACAGTTTCAACACTAATGATTGGGTATCTTGCATCCATTTATGGTGTTCTTTTTGTCTACAGGCTTTTCCCAATACTAGGTTTTATTTTCGGTCTAACTTGGTATCTTTCAACAAGAAATTTTTGGAAAGATTTAGATTCCTCCAAAGAATAAAAATTAAATTTTAAATAAATTCTTACCCTCAAACTTTTTTGTATCATTCACATAACTAAAATATTTTCTACATTCACAAGATTGATACTCTATGTCAATAGGATAAAAATCTCTTTTAGCTTCAGGCCAATACTCTTTTTGGAGTTCTATCATTTTATTGCCTACATCTTGATGGCTATCTAAATTAAGAAACTTTTGTAATCTGTCTAAATATGGTTCTGCCCCTATACCCGTAGGAACATCAGTGGTGATTGGGATGACATCTTCTCTAAACCAAGCAATATCAATTAATGCCATAAATATTGGGAAGTCATTATTCATCTTGAATTGAGTATTTACATTTCTAGTAGCAGCAATAGCATCTTTATTAGAATTTAATACTATATCAGCTAACTCTTCTTTTTTTTCATAAAATTTATATGTTGCAGCATCTAATCGACTATAAATATTTTCACCCCAATAAGAATCTTCAACTGGGTATGCTGTGTAATTCTCCCATTGCTCTAAATCAAGCAGTTTCTCTTTTAAAGCTTCCGGATTATCTAAATCATTTATCGTTAACTGATCAATAGTTAAATCTCTGTTGCACCACCTACTAAAAAATAAAGCTTGGATTAATAAAGGTAAGTCCTCTTTTGCTGGTTCAGCAAATTTAATAATGGATTTACTTACTTTGTCATCCTCTCTAAAAACATTTAGAAAACGACCTTTTTGTAAAATTGGATCATCGCTCCAAGGATATGCTTCTCCTGACTCTCTTTTTACACGTACAGCTTCACGTTTTTTACAGTAATCAAAAAAGCTTTGTACCGGATCCTTTATTTCAAGACCATCTAATGAGTGTGTATATGGATTCTCTAAAACCATAACTTTAATTTAAACAGATTACTTCATACTTTTCTTACTTCACAACTGGTATTTGAAGCATATTTGTTGTGTAAGCAGCAGACTTTCTTTCCGACTTCATTCTCCAGTCTTTTTTTATACCCTGTGCTCCCAATGTCAATGTGCTTGATCCATACCTGCTATTAACGCCATCCAGTACCTCCATTACACGGTCTGATTGATCGTAGTTCTCATATTCATAAAAACTATACTGTTCATTCTCTGCGTCGGTGATGTCTAGCAGCATTACACCAATTTTCTGGTATTCATATCCGTACACAAAGAGTTTTCGTGTTAGATATTTTGCTTCTTTGGCTATCTTTGATGTATTGCTTGTTGGTATTGAAAAAAATGTACTCATACCGTTGCTGTATCTTTTCTCTGGATCGACAAATGGACTGGTTCTTAAAAATACATACAAGCCTTGTGCTCTAGAACCCTGTGCTCTCAACTTCTCACATGCTCTAGCAACATAGTTAGAAACAGCTTCCTCTAACTCACTTACTAACATTACTTTTCTACCAAATGACTTAGAGGATATGATATTCTTCTTATTCTTCACCTCTTCTATGCCTATACAGGAAATACCATTTAGCTCATGATGTATCCTCTCCCCTACAATGCTGATTGTTTTTCTGACATGACGAGCATTTGCCTGTGTTAAATCATAAGCGGTGTCTACTCCAATTCTTCGAAGCCTTCTTCCCCATCTTGTCGAAATTCCCCATATCTCTTCAAGTGGTAGATCTTTTAAAATCTTATCTCTTACGCTCTGATCTCGTATATCGAAGACATTAGATGTTGTGCATTTTTTAGCTTGTCTGTTTGCTACTTTTGCCAATGTCTTTGTTGGGCCTATACCTATAGAAACTGGAATCCCTGTCCACTGTTTGATTAATCTTCGTATCTCTTGAGCGGTCTCTTCTAAATCACAGTAGTAAAAGCTACTGATATCGAGAAACGCTTCATCAATAGAGTAGATCTCTATATCGCTGACAAGAGATTTTAGTGAAGTCATCACTCTAGCCGACATATCACCATAAAAAGTGTAGTTCGATGAAAATACATGAACTTTGTTCCTATTGATAAGTTGTTTGTATTTAAAGTACGGGGCTCCCATCGGTATGCCTAAAGCTTTTGCTTCATTTGATCTAGCAACAACGCATCCATCATTGTTAGACAAAACAACAATGGGCTTTCCTTCTAGCTTTGGGTTGAATACTCTCTCACAAGACGCATAAAAGTTATTACAGTCCACTAGGGCAAAAATTTTATTATTCACTTACTTACTCCTTTGAATACTGTACACTATTCTAAGAAAAAAGAAAGACATTTTTATGCCACGAGGTGGAGCAAGAAAAGGAGCCGGAAGACCAAAAGGTCAAGGCAAGTATGGAGAGCAGACAAAAGCTATCCGTATTCCTGTAAGTAAGGTTAATTATATCTCTGAGGTCATTAACAAAGGGCTGTATGAAGTACCAATGTATAGTAATAAAGTTGCAGCTGGATTCCCATCCCCTGCAGACGACTACTTAGAAGACAAAATAGATTTAAATCAATATTTAGTAAAGCATCCTGCATCAACATTTTTAGTAAGAGCTTCTGGAGAATCAATGATCAATGCTGGAATATTTCCTGACGATATCTTAGTTGTAGATAGAAGCTTAAAAGCTGAAGACGGAAAAGTAGTTATTGCTGTTGTAGATAATGAACTTACAGTGAAAAGATATCGTAAAAAAGGTAAAAGAATCATTTTAGAACCAGAAAATGAAGCATTTGATCCAATTGTCATTGCAGATGAAAGTGAAGCATTTGTTTGGGGCGTTGTAACAAACGTTATTCATAATCTGTAAAATAAAAGTATGGTAAATATACTAAAAAACAGTCCTTCAGATTTTGAAGGCATTAAAGAATGGGATTATAAAGAACATTTCTACACATTAAATACTGAATACGGAGATTTAAGAATTCATTACGTAGATGAGGGATCAGAAAATGATAAAACCGTACTATTACTTCATGGAGAGCCTGACTGGGGTTATATCTATAGACAATTTATTGATCCATTGGTTGAAAATAATTTAAGGGTTATTGTTCCAGATCTTCCTGGTTTTGGTAAATCAGACAAACTATCTGAAAGAACGGCTTATACATATGAAAAATATGTAGCGTGGATGAATGCTTGGCTACGGGATTTAAATCTAAACAATTTAACTTTATTTGGGCAAGATTGGGGAGGATTAATCGGCTTAAGACTTGTTGTAGAAAACCAAGATAAATTTGATAGTGTAGTTATAAGTAATACTGGATTACCAACAGGTGATGTACCTCCAGGTGAAGCATTTGAAAGCTGGAAAAACTACTCTCAGACAGTAGAAAATTTCCATGCTGGAGGAATTGTAAAAGGTGGTACCGTCAACGGTCTGGAGCAATACGTAATTGATGCTTATAACGCTCCGTTTCCAGATGAATCATACAAAGAAGCAGCAAGACAGTTTCCAATGATAGTACCTATTACACCAGATGATCCAAGTTCAGAAATTAATAGAAACGCATGGAAAGAATTAAAAAAATGGGATAAACCTTTTTTATGTGTTTTTAGTGAACAAGATCATGTATTCAAAGGTGTTGATAAAGCATTTACTAAAAATGTTCCTGGTTCTAAAAATCAACCGCACAAGATAATTCAAGGTGGACATTTTGTCCAAGAAGATAACCCAGAAGAATGTATTGAGGCAATATTAACTCTTACTAATAGCTAACTTCTGCCTTACCCAGTAGTTGTAAACAAGAATTTTTCGAAATAAATAAGTAGATTTATTTCTTCACCTACTTATTCGTGCCCTCCTCGGGGAACTCCCCCGTACTTCATGCGTGTATCACCCATATACGCGACTCTTTCTTCAGGTGTTAATGTTTTACAATTAATAATTTCACCAACAAAGAACGTATGAGTACCAAAATCTATTTTTTGTTCTGTTTTTAGTTCTATCCAAACACTTGCATTGTCGAATATTGGAACTGAATTTTCAGTTAAAGAAACTGGTTCTTTATTTAAATAGCCTTCTGAATATTCTGCAGGCTTAGAAAATTTAACAAAAACTTTTGTGTAATCAGGTGAAAACATGTTGATAGTAAAAAAATCACTTTGATTCATTAAGTTAAAAGTAACGCTTTTATTATCTATGCCTACACCAATTAATGGTGGGTCCATACTTACTTGGGTTATCCAACTTGCAGTCATACCATTGAACTCTCCATTAGCGTGACTTCCAATTATGCCTAGTGGACTAGGAATTTTCCAAGTTGCTACATTTATATTTTCTGGTGTCAGATCATTCATTTACAAACAACTTTTAACAAATTTTATAGTTTCAATATCTAATGGTATTGCTATAGACAGTTCAGTAACGTTACAATTCTTCCAGTCTTGAATCTTTTCTTTTATTCGCTCTTTAGAGCCAACAAGGGTTAGGTCATCAAGCAATTCATCAGGAAAAATTAATTCCGCTTCTGCTTTTTCACCTTTTAGATACAATTCCTGAATCTGTGTAGCGATTTCCTCGTAGCCATATTCACACATCAAATTAAAATAAAAGTTTTTATCTTTTGCTCCCATACCGCCTACATAAAGTGTGTAATTGTTTCTAGCGGGTGCAAGATATGCATCCCTTTCAGATTCGTCACAAACTTTTGCAAATACTGGAGCAGAAATTTGAAATTTTTCTTTTTTATTTGGATCACCTGATTTTTCAAAACCTTTTTCTAAAAATTGATTAAAAAATTTATCACCAAGAGTAGGTGAATACATGAAAGGAAGCCATCCATCTGCAATCTCTGCTGTCAGTTCAATATTTTTTGGACCAATAGCTGCAAGATAAATTGGAACATCACTTCTTAAAGGTTGTTCGATAAGCTTTAATGGCTTTCCTAAACCGGAAGCATCAACACCTTTATATGGAAGATTATAATACTCACCCTCAAAAGAAGTTTTACCATCTCTTTGTAATATGTCTCTAACTATCTGAACATATTCTCTTGTCTTCTTTAATGGTTTTCCATAAGCAACACCATGCCAACCCTCAACAACCTGAGGACCAGAAACCCCAATCCCCAATCTAAACCTACCATTAGAGAGTTTATCTAAAGTAGCGGCTGTCATTGCCGTCATAGCAGGAGACCTACCAGGAATTTGCATGATCCCTGATCCCAGATCTAATTTATCTGTTAATGCAGCAAAATATGAAAGTGGAGTGACTGCGTCATAACCATATGCTTCAGCTGTCCAGATACAAGATATGCCTATTTCATCTAATTCTTTAATTAAAGATTTTTCACTTGATATATGTGGACCAAAATACCCAACATTTACACTCACTTCCATAGGTAAAGGATACTATAAAACTACATCAATAAATTCATCATGAGTTATCAAACTGTGCATTTGAATATCGTGACTTTCAAATGGAATTTCATTTATTAAATGATTTTTATCTGTGATACCAATAAATGTAGATTTTGAATGACGAGATAAAAGCTGATCATAAAAACCCCTACCCTTGCCTAGCCTAGTACCTTTTTTATCAAAACCGAGTCCTGGTACTAAAAATATGTCTACTTTATCAATTATTTTTAAATTAATTGGTTGAAAAACATTAAAACTGTTTTTTTCTAACGGTTCCTCATAAATGCATATATTTATTTCTCCATCTTCAAAACATGTTGTTGCCAAAACTGACTGTCCCTTTAAATGCATGTTTATGTTAAGTTCATTTTCAAGAGGTATATACGTACAAACAATCTTATCTTCGATAACATTTTGTAGCCTATCAATAACCATTTGAGAGTAATCAGCATTGACCAATGAAATTTTTTTTAGTTTCTTCCTTAATTCTATTTTTTCTAACATAATTTATTATCTAGATAGTTCTACATTACACTTACATCATGTTAAGGAACAAATTACTTACATGGTTCAATCTGTTAATCATGGGTATTTACACCATCCCAGTTGCATACTCGATTTGGTTTGTAGGTTTATTTAACAAATTTACAAAAGCTAAATATTACATTGCACAAAGTTGGACGATACCTTGGATGTGGGCTGCAAGATCAAAGGTAACATTGATTAAAAATATCGACTATAAAAAAAATCAGCCTTATGTTGTTATTTCAAATCACTTATCTAATTTAGATCCGATGATCCAATTTAGATATCTTAAAATAAAGTGGGTGTTTATGGCAAAAAAAGAAGTGTACAAACTGCCATTCTTTAGGACTGCTGCAAAATCTTTTAATTTTATAAAAGTTGATAGATCAGATAAAAATGATAGAAAAAGTATTAATGAGCAAGCAAAAACTTTATTTAGTAATGGATGGTCATTAATGGTCTACCCACAAGGAACAAGAGCAAAGCAAGATACTTTTTTACCATTCAAGAGTGGTGCTTTTCATATTGCATTAGATAATAATATTCCAATCCTTCCAGTTGTAATTGCAGGGACTGGAGACATTTGGCCTAGGGGTGGAAAATTTATGACTAGTGGCAAAGCAATCATAAATACATTAGAACCGATTGACATTTCAAAATATACAAAAGAGACTATAGACCAATTAGTAGAAGAAACATATCAAAAAATGTCTAAAGTGTATAAAGAATTAACTGCCTCCATAAAATAATAAAAATCATACAATACGATGATGGACATATTTGTAGCATCACTTTTAATTTTTTTATTAAGATTATTAGACCAAACTTTAGGTACCTTAAGAACATTATATGTAAATAAGGGTAAGCCAGTGTTTGGAGCTGTACTAGGTTTTGTCGAATCAGCAATATGGGTAGTAGCTATATCTAGGGTAATTCAAGATTTAAACGACCCTTTATTAATCTTTGGATATGCTCTAGGTTTTGCATCAGGGACAATAATGGGATCCTACATTGAAGGTACAATTGCAATTGGTGATATTGTTGTAAGAATCTTTGCTCCAAAAGATAGCGATAGTATGAAAGTTGCTGAGACTTTAAGAATTAATGGATTTGGTGTAACAATCATTAATGGTGAAGGAATGCAAGGAGAAGTTAGCATTGCTTGGTGTGTAACGCCAAGAAAAAGACTTAAAGAAGTTTTAAAGATTGTATCAGATATCAATCCTGATGCATACGTCACTACTGAGTCTACAAATCCAACTAAGTTAACTGGAAACAGAAAATAATCTAGAGACCTTTTTCAAAGTCGTCTTCGAATGAAACTCTTTTTCTATTTGAAGATTTTCTATCATTACTTGGTTTTTTATCTCTGCTATTTCTGTTACTGTTTCTAGATCTCGAAGGTTTTCTATCGCGGGAATTTTTTGATTCTCCCCCTTCTGCTTCTTCTGGTATTTCTAAGTCTTCAACTGGAGAAAGGCTTACTTTACCATTTTCAATTGAATCTACTTTGACCTTAATTTTGTCCCCAACAGAAACAACTGCTTCAGT
>JADHQS010000032.1 GCA_016777845.1 Candidatus Actinomarina sp.
GTTGTTGAGTGCATAATAATGTCTACGCCATGTTCAAAAGGTCTTGTAATAAATGGTGTAGAAAAAGTACTATCTGCAACTAAGAGTGTTCCATGTTGATGAACTATTTCAGAAATTTTTTGTAAGTCATATAATTTCATAGAAGGATTTGATGGCGACTCTATCCAGGCAAGTTTTGTCTTTTCATTTAACAAGTTACTCAAAGCTTCATGATCTGAAAAATCACAAAAGTTTACTTCAACACCTCGAGCACTAATTATTTTTCTAAAATAATTAGTTGTTCCACCATAGACGTCTTTTGTAATCACAACATTGTCACCTGGTTTTGCAAGTTCAGCAATAATACTTACCGCAGACATCCCTGAAGCCATTGCGAAAGCATGAAGTTCTTCATAGTTTTCAACCCCCTCAAGTGAAGCTAAGGTTCTTTCAAATAGCTCTCTACTTGGATTATTAACTCGTCCATAAAAATATTCTGATTCACCCGGTACATCATTCTTATAAGTAGTAGAAAGATGCAGCGGAGGCATTACATCTCCACTTATTGGTTCAAAACGTTTGTTGGCATGAAGGGCTTTAGTATTCATACCATATTTTTTAGATTTCCCCATACATCGAGTTTAAATCATTTGGCAATACATTGGTTCAATAATTTTGCTAATTTGGTTTTATGATTAAAAAAATTTATATCGCAGGTCCGCTTTTTAATAAACATGAGCAAATGTATTTAGAAGATATTGCAAAAGAACTAGAAGGAAATGGTTATGACTGTTTTCTGCCCCATAGAGATCAACCCCCAGAGGTTAAAGAGTCTGATTTAAAAGGTACCGACATGTCTCAGGAGATTAAAGACTTAATTTTTAAAACAGACCTTGATGCACTAGACGCTGCAGACCTTACAGTAGCTCTTTTGACTGGTCAAGATATTGACTCAGGCACTTCAGCAGAGATAGGGCACACCTATGCAAAGGGAAAACCGGTAATTGCAATAAATGCTAATGAAAGAAGATATAGGAATTTATTTGTAGAAGGAATGTTGACAGTAACTGTTAATAATATTGATCAAATAATTCCTGAGATCGAAAAGTTAAACTGAAACCAAAAGATTTTTAAACCCTCTAATACCAAAAGCACCTGTTCTTGTAGGTTCTTCAATTAATTGAAAATCTTTTTCAAGTATATGATTAAAAGACACTCCCAGTTCTAATTTTGCTAAATGGGTACCAATACAAAAGTGTATGCCACCACCCCAACTACTGTGGTCCTTCATTTCACGTTTAAAATTGATAGTGTCAGGTTCCTCAAAAGCTCTAGGGTCTCTATTTGCTGAGCCCAATAAAATTGCTACTTTTGATCCTTTTTTAATATCATGTCCACCTATGTGAACATCTTCCAGTGCGTATCTTTGAAAAAATTGTAAGGGACTGTCGAACCTTATCAACTCTTCTACCACATCATTAATTTCATCCGTTTCATTTTTTATTTCTTCAAATGACTTTTCTAAAGTTAAAAGTGCATGAAGCCCATTGCCTAGAGTGTTGACAGTAGCTTCATGTCCAGCATTAAGAAGTAAGATGACTGTACAAATAATTTGATCGTCTGTTAAGTAATTATTATCTTCAGAGACTTGTGACAATCTTGTGATCATATCGTCTTCAGGGTTCTGCCTTCTTTTATTGAGCAAATCTTGAGTGTATTCAATAAATTGTTTTGCTGCTTCTTCTGCTTTAGTAGCATTTTCTTCAGTCACTTTAAAATCGTACATTTTCACAATTTTATGTGACCAATCAAGAAATTCTAACTGATCACTTTCAGGCACACCTAAAAGTTTTCCAATAATACTTACAGAATAAGGCTGTGCATAATTTTTTAACATATCAAATTCTGAACCATAGAGACTGTTAAATAATTCCTCAGATTTTTGCTCCATAAATGGAACTAATTGCTGGACGGACCTTGGTAGAAAAGCTTTAGCAACCAAACCCCTAAGCTCCTTGTGTAATTGACCTTCTAAATTTAATAGTGAAAACTCTTCAGATTTCCAGAAATTTTCGTATGATCCAAATTGATCAGATTTTTTATAAGCAGTTGAAGTTATTGGTACTTCTACATTTCCAATTGATTCTTCAAATCCATCTATATGATTAAAAGTTGTTCCAAATAATTTTGTTGACTGGATGCTTCGAACATCTTTATACCTAGTAAAAAAGAAAAGATTATTAATTTCATCCCAGAATACTGGTGTGCTTTCCCTGAACTCTCCCATTTTTTCATATGGATTTTTTATAAACTCTTTGTTCTCTGTAGGTAGATGCAGTTCAGGAATACTCATATCATTAAACTATCACTTTTAATAGCAATTTCTACAAATTTATAAAAAATTTTAGTGACCTTTGATAAATGATTTGATATCATCTCAACCATGACAGAAAAAAAATCAATGCTTGATGGGGAAAAACAATACCATATAGGGCTAGCGCCAGGAGATGTTGCTGATTTTGTAATTTTGCCAGGAGACCCAGGAAGGGTAGAGTTTATCGCTGGACATTTTGATGAAGCGAAAGAAGTTGCATTTAACAGAGAATATAAGACATATACAGGAACCTTTAAAGGAAGACCGGTGAGTGTTATGTCTACAGGTATGGGATGTCCTTCTACAGCAATTGGTGTTGAGGAGTTAGCAAACATAGGTGTCAAAACAATGGTAAGACTAGGAACTTCTGGTGCGATGCAAGAACACACAAGAGTTGGAGATCTTGTTATTGCAAACGGAGCAGTAAGGCAAGAGGGAACCTCTGTAGAATATATGCCAATTGAATATCCAGCTGTAGGCTCTGCAGACATGGTCTTCGCACTTGAACAAGCTGCAAAAGAGAAGGGAAGCACTTATCACATCGGCGTAGTGCAAACTAAGGATTCTTTTTACGGACAACATGACCCAAATTCAATGCCCGTATCTCATGACTTAAATCAAAAATGGGAGGCTTGGGTTCGAGGTGGTGTGTTATGTTCTGAAATGGAAGTCTCTGCTTTATTTGTAGTTGGAAGCTATAGAAGAATAAGAACAGGAGCACTACTTGTAATTTATGGTGACCAGAATAGAAAAGAAGCTCTAACTAAAGATACATATCTTGAAGCGGTTGGGAATGCAACAAACATAATTCTTGAAGCTAGTTTAAATATATCTTCTTAATCTTTGTAAGAGCTCTGAGTTCCCTTTTTTGTAACAGAATCTGTTGCTTTCTCTAAAGCTAAGTTAATCGATTCTGATATGTTTAAATTGTTTGCAAGCGCATAAGAAAATGCTCCAACAAATGCATCACCTGCTCCTGTAGTGTCGAGGGTCTTCACAGATTCAGTCTCAAACATAGTTACTGAATTATCCTCAACATAAGCACACCCTTTTTCCCCTAAAGTTACAACAACATTAGTTTGTAACTCTCTGGCAAAAGAGAGTAAGTTTTGTTCATTAAATGTTTTTCCATATATTTCTTCAAACTCAACTTCATTAGGTATAAACCATGAAGTGTTTTCAAGTAAAGTGTCTGAAGGTTTATCTGCAGGTGCAGGATTCAAAATAGTAGTTATACCATTTTCGAACGCATATGAAAAAACTGCTTCATTTACCTCCATGGGTATCTCAAATTGACCAACTAAAACATCAATATTTCCAATTATTTTCAAAGAATCAATAGCCTTAGGTCCACTAATTAAATTATTTGCACCTGGAATTACTATTATTCTATTTTGTCCTGTTTTATCGACCCAAATAGGAGCAACTCCACTTGAGCCTTCAACAATCTGGATATAATCTGTAGCTACACCATTGATTTTAAAATTATCAATCGTCATGTCTTTATATACGTCACTTCCTAAACAGCAAATCATATATACTTCAGCTCCTAATAATCCTGCCATTACTGCTTGGTTTGCACCCTTACCACCAAAACCCATTTGATATGAATCTCCAAATACCGTTTCTCCATCATTTGGAATTTTGTCTACGTATGATATTTGATCTATATTGGCGCTTCCTACGACACATATTTTTGGTTTCATAATCTAAAAGTATAAAAAATTATCTCTTTAAAAGCTATTAGGATTTCTACATGGAAATTAATTGGGAATCAAAAGTTCTTTCATCAGTATTAAAAGTTATTCCAAGACTGAAATTTTTAGAAATAGACGAGGAAAGAATAATAGAAGTTGCTCAACAACTATCTCACGAAGATTTCCTTACTTCATACCAAGGTGACACAAATAATGACCCAAGAGATTATATGAGAAAAATTTTGCTTATTAACACTCTTAATTTTGTATTCACAGATTTCTCTACTTCTGTTAAGTATCAGTACAAAAAACTTTCTGATACGGATGCTATGGTTTATCAAATTGATAAAGCTATTCAAAAAGGAGTACCATTACTGAATGGTCGCTACATGAGAGATATAAATATAGATGAATTTAGAAAATTGTTTACTGGAAATATTGAAATACCAATGTTGGAAGAAAAAGTGAAGATTCTTAATGAAGTAGGAGAGACATTAGTATCAAAATACGATGGTGATTGGATAAATTTTATAGAGGCTGGGCCAAATAAGCTTTATGCCAATGGAGAAGGTTTAGTCGAAAGATTAATTGCAGATTTTCAAAGATTTGACGACTTCTCAATGTACGAAAACGAAAAAATTTATTTCTTAAAACTTGCTCAATTAGCTTTTTGGGGAATTCACAGAGAGCTCTCTAATACATATTTTTATATAGAAGATATGGAAAATATGACAGCTTTTGCAGATTATATAATTCCTGTAGCTTTACAGACTTTCAGAATTACAAAATATACTCCAAAATTAGAAGAGAAGATAAACCAAGGGGTGTTATTGGAACGAGACTCTAGAGAGGAAATTGAAATAAGAGCAGCTACCATTTACACAACTGCAAAGTTAACAGAAGCAATTAATAGAATAGAAAAACGAAAAGAAAAAATTTTCATTCCACATTTAGACTTTAAACTTTGGACAGCATTTCATGCAGAAAACATACCCCATCATCTTACAAAGACAATAATGTATTAACTTTCTCCCCAAGTTTCTTCCAAATAGCCTTTACGTCCACTTGCTTTGGCATACATTTGATATCTCATGCTTTGCTTCTTATAAAAGTCTTGATGATACTCTTCTGCAATATAAAAGTCGGGTGCATTAGAAATTGCTGTCACAATTGGTTTATTAAATTTTTCTGAATTTTCTAATTCAAGTTTAGATTTTTCTGCAAGGTCTTTTTGGATATCACCAACTGTAAAAATTTCTGTTCTGTATTGTGATCCGACATCAGCAAATTGATAATTTAGTGCAGTTGGATCAATATTTCTCCAAAAAACTTCAAGCAATTCTTCGTATGAAATAACATTGGGATCAAACAATATTTCTACAACCTCTGCATGGCCGGTAGTACCAGTTGTAACTTCTTCATAAGTTGGATTTTTTACTGACCCACCCATATATCCAGAAGTTGCTTCAATGACACCTTCTAAAGCTTCAAATGGAGGCTCCATGCACCAAAAACATCCACCAGCAAAATATGCTTTTTCGTAGTTATTGTTCATAATCTTCACACTTTCTATTGACGAACATGAAACAAATAAAAGTAAAACCAAGACTTTTAATGTTTTCATATATAAATAATAAACGATAGGTTATATATCAATAACCTATCGTTTACATCAGCCTAGTTACTTACTCTACAGAATAGTTACCTATTGCATCTCCGACACCAATCATAAATAGCGGATAAAGAATTACTCCACCCAATATAAATAAAGGCGCAAAAACAGCTGCTGGAACGAGTCCAAATAGAGTTAACACTTGTACAGGCATAATTATTGCTGCAAATATATTTCCAATCAATTGAGTTCTACTGCTTAATTGATTACCTCTTCTCTTATCAGTTCTTACAAGCAAAAATATATACATTCCATAAAGGAAAAATATTGTATTTGTTATTGAGCCTGAAATTTCTGAGATAGTATCAGCATTCAAAATTGAATCAAAAACACTGTTGTTATTAAATACAGCTCCAAGTGCTAAAAGCATCTGGACAGTTACTGCAACAAATAAAATATTGTGCATATGATTCAAGTCAAACGTTTGTTTTACATCAAAAACAACCCATATTCCTAACAGAACACCAGTAGTTAAAAATGCAATTACAAAGTTTAAAATTGAAGTCACTGTTCCCCATGTTGGATCAAATCCAACAGTATCAGGACCTATAACTACTGCAATAATCACAAAATTGCTCAATACAGCTACTGCAATGACTCGTGTAATCATTTTAAGATTAACTATTTCGTCTTTAAATGTTTCCATTATTTCCTTTCTATTCATATACTGAGTAAAAAATTTTTGCGAATCTTAAAAATATGTAAACAATTTGTTAACAAAAAACACTTTTTTTAATTCCGATTTAGCTTTAAAATGAAATTAATCCTTCGACTTTTATAGCGGAGAGAGGAAATGAAAAAAACAGTACCATATATAGTTAATTTAAAATCACAACGTGTTGTGTCTGTGATGACAGCATATGATTATCCATCAGCAAAAGCAGTCTCTGAAGCCGAAATAGATATCATTTTAGTTGGCGATTCTTTAGCCCAAGTTGTTTTAGGACATGATGATACCTTATCTGTAACAGTAGACGAGATGTTACATCATGTTAAAGCTGTAACAAACGCAAAGCCAACACCACTTGTTGTTGCTGATATGCCATATATGTCGTACCACATAAGCATTGAAGAAACTATTAAGAATGCAGGAAGATTTATACAAGAAGGTAAGGCAGATGCTGTAAAAGTTGAGGGTGGCTTAAAAAGAAAAGAAGTTGTTTCCGCATTAATTGATGCTGAGATACCTGTAATGGGACATCTCGGTCTTACTCCACAATCAAAAAATTTAATGGGTGGTTATAAAATCCAAGGTAAAACACTTGCGCTAGCCAAAAAGTTGTTTGAAGACGCTCTTTTATTACAAGAGCTTGGTTGTTTTTCAATTGTGCTCGAGGGAGTTCCTTCTATTGTTGCACAATCTATTTCTGAAAATTTAAAAATACCAACAATTGGAATAGGAGCAGGTAAGCACACTGATGGTCAAGTTTTAGTTATTAATGATTTAATTGGTATGAAATCAAAAGAATATATTGACGCAAAATTTGTAAAGAGATATGACGAACAGTATATTTCAACAGTCAGAGCACTAAAAAATTTCAAAACAGATATTGAAAATCATGTTTTTCCAACGGATGAACACTCATATGATATGGGATCTGATATTCAAGATTCTTTAAAAGAGTGGAAAAAAGAAATTAAAAAAATTCTGTCATAGCCTATATTTAGTATTAAATTAAATGGTACCTGCTTCAAAAGAAGCCACGTATAAGTGTCCATAGGAGAAATATGAATAAATATGACTTAGTCTCAATTGTGAGACCAACAGCAGACGA
>JADHQS010000033.1 GCA_016777845.1 Candidatus Actinomarina sp.
AAAAAGTATAATTATGAAAAAGACCCTGTTCATACTCATATTTTAGATTACTTATACTAATCTTTCATAGCTAGTTTTATAATACCTATATGAACAATCAAAACTATTTGAGAGCGGAAAAGTTTTTTGAAATACCTGTAATGATTTCTGTCCTTATGCTTATACCTGTATTAATTATCGAATACTCACAACAAACACTTAGCTCTGTAGCTTTATATTTAAATTGGGGAATTTGGATAGTTTTTTTAATGGAATATGTAATTCTATTTTACTTTGCAGATGACAAATTAAAGTTTGTTAAAAGTCATAAGATTGAATTAGTAATTGTTATATTCTCATTTCCAATTGTTCCAGAGGGTTTACAATCTTCTGGATTTTTGAGATTTGCAAGGCTCCCAAGATTACTGAATGCATTAAGATTTTTCAGGCTTGCTGCTTTACTGGGAAGATTTGGAACGACTGTTAAATCTATTTTTAATTCAAAGGGACTCAGGTTTATTGTGTATGCAACCATTGGCATTGTGTTGTTCTTTGGTTTTCTTTTTTATGTTTCTGAACCGGGTGTTACATCATACAGCGATGGCCTATGGTGGGCACTTGTGACAATTACTACGGTAGGTTACGGTGACATCACCCCCCTCACAAATCTTGGACGTATAATTGCCAGCTCTTTGATGATCATGGGTATTGGCTTTATTGCGACAATTACAGCTGCTGTTTCCTCTTACTTTATTACTAGCTTTAGCGACAAAGAGGTTACTATAAATGAACTAGGTGAAAAGTTAGATAAACTAGAAAAAGAAATTAAAAATCTAAAAAAGGAAATCAATGACAAACAGTAACCTACAACAACTCTCTAACGACTTTTTTCAAAACTCTTTAGAATCTTCCCCAACATCAGCAATCATGAGAGGCCACAAAAAGTATTTTGATCAAATAGAAGAGTTGAATGAGGAAACCTTTGAAAAAGATACCAAAGCAGTAAATGATTTTATCTCGAGACTTGAGAGCATAGACACAGAATTATTATCAAATAGAGAAAAAGTAACTCAAGGAATGCTGGAGTTTGCTTTAAGTTCAAATAAAGATTCTCTCCTGGATAGGAGCTGGGAGTTTGGAGCAGGTGTTTCAGGCTTTACAGGATTCCTTATCGACTATAACCAACAAATGTTTGTTCCAGATTCAGAATCTGCAGATATGCTTTTAAAAAGGCTAGAGCTTTACAAAAGACTATATACACAGATAGCTGAAGTACAGAAGATTGGTCTAAAAAATAATAGAGTAGCTACAAAAAGAAACTTGCTTAGAACAATTGATCAGTTAGAAAATTATTTGGGTTCATCATTAGAAGAAGATCCATTATTATTAATTAATTTCTCACAAGAAATTTCAGAGTCATTCAAATCTGATTGGAAAGAAAAAGCTAAAAAAATTATTGATTCAAATATTAGGCCAACTGTACTGGCTTATTTGGAGCAACTAAAATCAGACCATATCCCCAAAGGACGTTCAGATGAACATTCTGGAATAATGTGGATTGATGGGGGTGAAGAAACTTATCTTAGAGCGCTCAGAAAATACACAGGGCATAAGAACATAACAGTAAAAGAAGTTCATGAAGTTGGACTTTCTGAAATAGAAAGGCTTAAAAAAGAATTCTTTGAAATTGGTGAAAACGTATTTCCTGGAGTCAGCACTCCGGAAGAAGTATTACAAAAAATGCAAACTGAGCCTTCAATGAGATATGAAAGCAAAGAGCAGATGCTTCAATTAGCTGTTGATACTATTGAAAGAGCATATAAACCACTAGATCAATGGTTTACTATTTTTCCAAAATCTTCATGTAAAGTATTACCAGTTCCAGCAGAATCTGAACAACATGCTCCTCCTGCTTACTACTACCCTCCGTTACCTGATGGGTCTAGAGATGGGACATATTTTTTAAATACATACAAAGCTGAAACAAAAAGCATATTTGAAGCAGAATCTGTTGCTTTTCATGAGGCAATACCAGGTCATCACTTAGACAGAACTATTGCAGTTGAGCTTCAAGATGTTCCTGAATTCCAAAAATATGTTGCTTCTACTGCCTTTGTTGAGGGCTGGGGTCTTTACTCTGAGCAACTTGCAAATGAAATGGGATTGTACTCTAATGATGTTCAACAACTAGGTAGGCTTGGAAATGACGCATGGAGAGCTTGTCGTCTTGTGCTTGATACAGGTATGCATGGAATGGGTTGGTCAAGAGATAAAGCAATTGAGTTTTTTAGGTCTAATTCTCCAATTGAAGAAATAAATGCAGAAATCGAGACCGATAGATATATTGCTTGGCCTGGGCAAGCCTGTTCTTACAAAATGGGCCAGCTAAAGATTGAAGAGCTTAGAAGAAAAGCAGAAACTGAACTTGGTGATAAGTTTGACATAAGATATTTCCACGATGAAGTTTTGTGTGATGGAGGTATAACTCTTCCTATCTTAGAAAACAAGATTAAGAACTTTATTGATAAATATAAAAATTAAGCCTTTTATCTAATAATAACTATCTGCGTATAGACTTATCTGACTTTTTAACGATTTCATTTTTATAACTTTGGTGAATCTCTTTTTCTTTGTTTTTGGAGTCAATTTTATGATTTGAAATTTCATTCTCAAGCATGAGAATTTTATTTTGTAGCTCATCCATTTTGTCTTTCATTTCGTAAATAATTTTTATCCCATCTAAGTTGATTCCTCTTTGTGATAAATTCTGAATCTGGATTAATTTGTCTATATCTTCTTGGGAATATCGCCTCGTTCCCCCACCAGTTCTGAATGGCTTAATTAAACCTTTTTGTTCATAGGTTCTTATTGTTTGTTGATGGATGCCTGATAGGGTGGAAGCTACTGAAATAAAATAAATAGCCCTAGAGTCATAGCTACTCATATAAATAATTCCTTGGACTGTCTCCAGATTCAAATTGATCACGATATTTCTCAAGATGTTTTTTTGCAGATCTTGATAAGTTCGTAGGTGGTGTAATAAATATTTTTACATATAAATCTCCAGGCCTTCTACCTTGAGGCGCTATACCTTCCCCTTTAATTTTAAAAGTTTTTCCACTAGGAGTGCCAGCAGGTATTTTTAAAGTTACGGACTTTTCAAGAGTTGGAATTTTTATGCTTGAACCTAGTGCGGCCTCTGTAAAAAGTAGAGGAACTTCAAGAATAAGATCACTGTTATTTCTTTTAAAAAATTTGTGTCGTTCAACAGCAACTTGAACTAATAAATCTCCATCTGGAGCACCTGCATCCCCGGGACCTCCTCTTCCACGTAACCTAATCACTGTTCCATTATCAACCCCAGCAGGCACTTTTACTTTTATTGACTCATTTTCAACTACAGAGCCAGAACTCCTACATGTTTTACATACTTTATCAATAACATTCCCTTGACCCTTACAGGCAGAACAAGTTTGTGCAAAAGAAAAAAAACCTTGATTGGAGGCAGTTTGTCCACTTCCATTGCAAATGTTACATCTATGAAACGCTTCTCCTTTATCAGCTCCGGTGCCTTTACAAGCCGAACAAGCAACTTCTTTACGAAGAGGTATTACAGTTTCTACGCCCTTAGCTGCTTCGTCAAAAGATATGTTTATATTTGTTTGATATGTCTGGCCTTTCCTTCTTCCACCAGATCCTCCAAATCCAAAAATATCACCTAAATTTCCAAATAAGTCACCAAAGTCGTCTACATTGAATCCCTGACCACCAAAGCCTCCAAAACCTGATGCTCCCATTGAACGTACTTGATCGTATTCTTGTCTTTTTCTTTCATCTCCCAAAACTGAGCTTGCTTCTGAAATCTCTTTGAATTTCTTTTCCGCTTCTGTGTCACCTGGATTTAAATCTGGGTGATTTTCTCTAGCTAATTTTTTGTAAGCTTTTTTTATATCCTCAGTGCTTGCATCTTTTGAGACACCTAGTGTGGCGTAAAAATCTTTGTTTAACCAGTCCCTACTCACTTTTAACTTTTACCATTGCAGGGCGAATTAATTTACCTTGAAATAGATAACCTTTTCTTAAGATGTTTTCAACTATTTGAGACTCTCCCTCTCCCGAATGCTCAACAGCTTCATGTATAGAAGGGTCAAAATGTTCCCCAATAGTTCCAATTTCTTCAACCTGTAGCCCTTCTAAAACTGAAGTTAGAAGGTTTTTAAATGTTTCGAGTTCTTTTGAAACTTCATCTTGATTCATAGCCATTTCAAAGTTATCGATTAGTGGAAAAAGAGAGTTAACAAAATAAGCAACAGATGCTGCACCCATGCTTTCTTTTTCTTTTTCAGTTCTCTTTTTGAAATTATCGAATTCTGCTGCGAGTCTTAGATAGTCATCTTTTATTTTTTCATACTGTGAAAGAGGTACAGAAGTTTCTTCAATTACCTCTTCCTCTTCTGAAGATTCTTCAGAAGTATTGTCTACTTCCTCATTCAAAGACTCTTCTTCTTTACTCATCCTCTACAACTTCACCTTCAACAACGTCATCTGATTGATCTGAAGATGGGTTAGTTGCGTCATTTTGTGTTTCCGCGTACAATTTTTCGGCAAATGATTGACTGGCTTTTGCAAGCTCATCAACACCATTTTTTAAATCATCAATCGATAAATCTTCATTTTCTAAAAGTTTTTTCAATTTATCATTTGCATCATTGATTGCAGTCACCTCTTCTTCTGTTGCCTTGTCTTTATTCTCTTCCAACATTTTTTCAGTTGAAGTAACCATACCTTCAGCCATATTTCTGGTTTCAACAAGTTCTTTCTTTTTTGCATCTTCATTAGCATGTTGTTCAGCATCTTTTATCATTCTTTCAATTTCATCATCTTCAAGTGCTGTTCCACCAGTAATTGTTATTGCCTGCTCTTTACCAGTCCCAAGATCTTTAGCATTGACATTTACAATTCCATTAGCATCGATGTCAAAAGTTACCTCTATTTGAGGTGTACCAGCCATTGCAGCAGGTATATCAGTTAAAGTGAATCTTCCTAGAGACTTGTTCCCAGACGCCATTTCTCTCTCACCTTGCAAGATATGTATCTCGACTTGGGTTTGATTGTTTTCAGCTGTACTAAATACTTCAGACCTTTTAGTTGGGATTGTTGTATTTCTTTCAATCATTTTGGTCATAATTCCACCTTTAGTTTCAACACCCAAAGTAAGAGGTGTAACATCTAATAAAAGAACATCTTTTACATCACCTTTTAATACTCCAGCTTGAATAGCAGCACCAGATGCAACAACTTCATCAGGGTTGACACCTTTGTGAGGGTCTTTACCAGTAAGTGATTTTACAAGTTGTTGGACTGATGGCATTCGAGTCGAACCACCAACTAAAATAATATGGTCGATATCAGAAAATTTCATTCCAGCATCAGACAACGCATTTTCGACTGGTTCTTTAGTTCTTTCTACTAAATCCGCAGTAATTTTTTCAAACTCAGACCTACTTAATTTTTCAAGTAAATGTTGAGGTCCAGCATCATTAGCAGTTATAAATGGCAAGTTTATTTCTGTTTCACTAGTAGATGAAAGTTCAATTTTAGCTTTTTCTGCACCTTCTTTAACCCTTTGAATTGCCATTTTATCATTTGATAAATCAATACCAGTTGAGGATTTAAACTTTTCAATTAACCAATCCATTACTCTCTGATCCCAGTCATCACCACCGAGCTTAGAATCTCCTGATGTTGACTTCACCTCAAACACACCCTCAGATATTTCTAATATAGAAACATCAAAAGTACCACCACCTAAATCAAATACGAGTATCTTTTGATCTTCATTGTTTTCTAGCCCGTATGAAAGAGATGCAGCAGTGGGTTCATTTATTATTCTTAATACATTCAATCCTGCAATTTGACCGGCTTCTTTTGTTGCTTGTCTTTCAGCATCATTAAAATATGCTGGAACAGTAATTACAGCATCTGTAACATCATCTCCTAAATATGACTCAGCATCTCTTTTGAGTTTTTGTAATATTCTTGCTGATATTTCTTGTGGGGTATAGTCTTTGCCTTCAAAGTTTTCTTTCCAATTAGTTCCAATATGTCTTTTAATAGACCTAACTGTATTATCCGGATTTGTTATTGCTTGCCTTTTTGCAAGCTCACCAACTAGAACCTCTCCTGATTTAAAAGCAACAATAGAAGGTGTTGTTCTATTTCCCTCTGCGTTAGCGATAACAGTTGGCTCGCCACCTTCAAGTACTGCTACAACACTATTAGTTGTTCCTAAGTCTATTCCTACGGCTTTTCCCATTTTTAATTATCCTTTCTTAAAAATTTTTATACTATGTAAGCTCTTGCTCT
The DNA here is from genome assembly GCA_016777845.1 of Candidatus Actinomarina sp. Lineage (GTDB taxonomy): Bacteria > Actinomycetota > Acidimicrobiia > Actinomarinales > Actinomarinaceae > Actinomarina. The sequence goes on from JADHQS010000033.1 coordinate 6,346, forward strand.
CTTGGCAAATGTCCTCTTACCCTTGGATAGGAGACAGGTGCGTGAAGAAAACAAAATTTCTTTTTGTTGTATACGCTTATCACTGTTTCACAAGTATCAAATGCGCATACTCGACCTGTAGTGTATTTCTTTGATCTTCTAACACCAGGCTTCACTTGTGATGCAGTTAGAGTTCCGCTCATTGTTTACCATCCTTATCTATGTCTATTTATACATAAAATCTAAGTATATATGCTTAGATTAATATTAAATATAACATATTCATGATTTTAAACAAAAATATTTTTAAATTATTTAATAAATGCCATTATTTAAATTCTTCTGATATAGCTGATATTATTGAAGAATGAAAAAAATAGATGTTCACATAGTTGGATTAGGAAATCTAGGATCAGCTTTTCTGAATGGCTTAAATGATTTAGATACAAATATTTACTTATATGAGGACTCAAATTTAGTAAGGCAGTCAATACAAAAGAGTTATTCAATAACTCCTGAAGAATATTTAACTGCTATTAATGATGGAGTTTTACTTTTATGCATTAAGCCTCAAAATATAAATGAATTTTTTATTACTAATAAAGATAAAATTGGGAAAGATGTTTTAATTTGCACTCCAGTTGCAGGTCTAGAAATTAAAACAATTCAAAAGTATTTTGGCAATAATATTTTAAGAATTATGCCTAATTTACTCATTCGAGATAAAACTGGTTTTATTCCATTCACTTCAAATTACCAAGGAGATTATCTCAACTTCATACATAATGTTTTAGAGAATTTAGGAACTGTTAAAGAAGTTGACGAATCCATGTTCCCTATTGTCACTGCATTGTCAGGCAGTGGTCCGGCTTGGTTTTATGAGCTTTCAAATCAGCTTGTCAACTCTGGGACTGAGCTGGGATTAAGCTTAGAGGATTCTGAGTTAATTATTAAAGAA
>JADHQS010000006.1 GCA_016777845.1 Candidatus Actinomarina sp.
AGAAAATAATTATTCTGCTGCCAATATTACTTTTGGTATGGGAGGAGCCTTGCTACAAAAGCTTGACAGAGACACTTATTCTTTTGCTATGAAAGTTTCAGCAATTCATGATGGAATCACATGGAAAGATGTTTATAAAGAACCATCAAGCGATCAAACAAAAAATTCAAGAAGAGGTCGTTTTGCAATAGTAAAAAATGATGAACTTGAAGTTGTTGATTTAGAAAAACTAAATCAAACTAATTTATTAAAAACCAGATACAAAGATGGAAAATTATATAACGAGACGGATTTAAAAGTAATTAGAAATAAAGTAGAAATTAACTAACGTCCCAAGTACCTAAAGATCGAATAAGCTTATCTAGTTCTCCTTCACCTTTTTGTTCTTTAGCCATTTGAATTTGACTATGAACCTCTTCGGTATAGGTATCTCTCTGGACTTTTCTAAATACACCAAGTGGTGTTGGACCATATGGACCATGAGAAAGTCTTGATAAAGAGAAAGCAATTGATGGGTTCTCCTCATGAATGTTATGAACATAGATTTCAGATTCATCGACATCTTTAGTGTCAACAATTTGCGCAATACCATTTCTAATAACTACAGCTTTATGACCGTCTTCTCCAAAAACTGTTTTCTCGCCATGTACTAAATTTATTCTATTTGCCACTTTTGTCTCTTTATTAGTCAACTGCTCAAAGGCTTTATCATTGAAGACATTACAATTCTGATAAATCTCTACAAAAGCAGAACCTTTATGGTTTTTAGCTTCTTCTAAAATCCCTGCAGTAAGATCTCTATCCATATCAATCGACCTTGCTACAAAAGTTGCTTCAGCACCTAATGCAAGACTCATTGGATTGAGCGGCATCTCTACTGATCCAAAAGGTGATGACTTCGTCTTTTTACCTTCCTCACTGGTAGGAGAGTACTGACCTTTCGTGAGTCCATAAATCTGATTATTGAACATAAGAATTTTAATGTTTACATTTTTACGAAGTGCATGAATTAAGTGGTTTCCTCCAATAGATAGTGAGTCACCATCACCAGAGACTACCCAAACAGATAAATCTGGATTTGATACTGATACACCAGTAGCAACTGCAGGCGCTCTACCATGAATTGAGTGAACACCATATGTGTTCATATAGTATGGAAACCTTGCTGCGCAACCAATTCCAGAAACGAAAACTATTTTCTCTTTTGAAATACCCATCTCAGCCATGAAGTTCTGGACTGACGCAAGGATAGTGTAATCGCCACAACCAGGACACCACTTAACCTCTTGGTCACTTTGCATATCCGTTCTTTTATAGGTAACTGGTACTTTACTCATTTATAATTGCCTCAATTTTATCAGTAAGCTCCTGAGCTGTAAAAGTCTCACCAGAAACTTTATTAATTCCTCGTGCATCAACTAAAAATGCCTCTCGCACTAATTTAAGTAGTTGGCCAGTATTTAGTTCAGGTATAATTACTTTTTTAAATTTAGATATAACTTCAAGTGTGTTGTCTGGGAAAGGATTAAGGTGAACGAAATGTGCACTGGCAACTTTGACACCCTTTTCATTGAGTCTATTGACTGCCTGTGTAATTCCTCCATAAGTTGAACCCCAACCAAGCACTAACGTATCAGCTGATTCATCGCCATGAATTTCTAACTTATCAATATCATTTGCTATGTTAGAAATTTTCCATGCTCTCATATCTGTCATGTATTGGTGGTTTGCAGCGTCATAAGAAACATTTCCTGTTCCCTCTTCTTTCTCAAGACCACCAACTCTGTATTCAAGACCGGGAGTTCCTGGTAGTGCCCATGGTCTAGCAAACGTATCAACATTTCTTAAGAATGGTAAAAATCCATCTTCTGTATTCAATTTTGTAATAATATTTGTATCTAACTTATTTAGTGTTTCAATATCTGGAAGGTTCCATGGTTCAGAACCAGTTGCTACATAGTTATCAGATAATAAAATTACCGGCGTCATATACTTTAATGCAATTCTTGCAGCTTCATAAGCAGCATAAAAAGCATGAGAAGGGGATTTTGCAGCTACAACAGGTAAAGGCGATTCCCCATGTCTTCCATACAAAGCAAACATAAGGTCTGATTGTTCAGGTTTAGTAGGAAGTCCAGTAGAGGGCCCACCCCTTTGTACATTTACAATAACCAATGGTAGCTCAGCAGATAATGCCAATGAGATAGTTTCACTTTTGAGTGCTAATCCAGGACCACTTGTACCAGTAACGGCAAGTTTTCCGGTAAATGAAGCACCAACAGAAGCAGCAGCAGCTGCGATTTCATCTTCTGCTTGAAAAGTAATGACATTAAAGTTTTTATGTTTTGAGAGTTCATGCAAGATATCTGATGCTGGTGTGATGGGATAACTACCATAAAATAAATCGAGATCTGCTTTCTTAGCAGCAGCAATTAATCCCCAGCTCAAACCAATATTTCCATTGATGTTTGTGTACTCACCTGGTGGGAGAGAGGCTTTCTCAACAACGTAGGTATGATGAAATGCTTCAACGGTTATACCAAAGTTATAGCCAGTTTTTAATGCTTTAATATTAGCCTTCGCAATCTCTGGAAGTTTACTAAATTTATCATTTATCCAATTTTCAGTATCTTCTAGAGGCCTGTTAAATGTCCATGATATTAAGCCAAGAGCAACCATATTTTTTGATCTCAAAACTGCTCTACCGGGTAAATCAAATTCTTCCAAAGCTTCCTTGGTTAGTTTTTCCATTGGGACTTGAAACACTCTATACCCATCTAATTCACCAGATTCTCTCGGGTCCACTTTATATCCGGCTTTAGTAATATTTTTTTCTTCGAATGCATCTTCATTTAAAATTAACATTCCGTTTGGAGCTAGGTCGTGTAGGTGAGCTTTTAAAGCAGCAGGGTTCATCGCTACTAAGACATCAGGATTATCACCCGGTGTTAAGATATCGAAATCAGCAATTTGAACTTGAAATGAAGATACGCCAGCAATAGTTCCTTGAGGTGCTCTGATCTCAGCAGGGAATGCAGGAAGGGTCGCTAAGTCATTTCCAAACACAGCAGAGGTATCGGTAAATCGCGTACCAACTAGCTGCATACCGTCACCTGAGTCACCAGCAAACCGGATGGTTATAGCTGGAATGGATTCAACAGTTTTATTTTCAATACTCATTTTTTTCCTATGATTTATTGTAATCTTTGCGGGGATAATGCAATTTCATTTTGTTGAGTTCCCGCACAAGATTCTACACTTTCTCCAGAACAACACTCCGCTTGATTCAGTCCAAACATGGCACAACTATTATTTATGCAAGCTGCATGTCCGTGGATGTAAGCCATTTCATTCTTACACCAACTACAAAATAAAGAATCACTCATACGCTTTAAACCTCTGATACGGCCAATATCTATATTTTAATTTCCAGCAATCTTTCATTGGAATTGGTCCCAATGTTCTAGAATCACTTGAAGACAGTCTTCTTTGATCACCGAGAACAAATACTTCTTCTTCTCCAAGTGTTTGAGGGATAAAATCATCGGTTAGTGTTTTAGCCCAAATATCATCAATTTGAGAATTGTTAATTAAAACTTTTCCGTTTTCAGAACCTACTGTTTCACCTGGGAGTCCGATTACTCTTTTGACAACATCAATATTTTTTTCATGATTTTTAAATATGACAATATCACCTCTACTCAGGGATTCTTTGTTTTTAATGGCTAATACATAGTCATCAGGAAGCAAAGCTGGACTCATGCTTTCTTCTTTAATTTCGTAGGTTGTAATATTTTTATTATCCCTTTTGAAAAATATATATATCGCGACAAGAAATAAGGTTTTAAAATTGATTAATCTTCCAGCTGTTTTAAACATAAGGTTCTTATCAAATTATAATATATTAAAAAGGAGATTTATGAATTTATTTAAACCGAAAAATGTAGCATATGCACATTGTGATTTGCCTTGTGGAGTTTATGACCCAGCTCAAGCAAGAATAGAAGCAGAATCAGTATTAAACGCAGCTAAAAAATATCAAGAGTCTGACGATGCTAGCTTCAAACAGCGTTGTGTCACTATAAAGGAAGAAAGAGCAGAAGAAGTAAAACACCATCTATGGGTTTTATGGACTGATTATTTCAAGCCTGAACATCTTGATAAATATCCAAATTTACATGATCTCTTCTGGCAGGCAACAAAAAAAGCTGGCGAAGCTAAAAAGACAGAAGACCCAGCAGTAGGAGAGGAATTATTAGCTCTTATCGATCAAATTGATGAGATGTTTAAAGATTCTAAGTCTTAATCAAACTTTTTAAAGAGGAGTTCGAGTTGTCCTAATTCGACTCCTCTTTTTATTTCATTAACTCCCCATTTACATTCTGTAGTTTTAGGAATAGCATTTCTCACATTTTCACTTGTTGTGGGCATAAATGGGTATAAGAGATTTGCACAAGAGTCAATAGCTTGAAGTGATGTATAGAGAACCCGCCCCGCTCTTTTAGTATCATCTTTTATAATTTTCCAAGGTTCAGTTTCATTAAGATAAGCGTTTACTTGAGAAACACAACGCATCGATTCTTGTAGTGCAGATTTTAACTCTACTTTTTCAATTAGGTTGCCTATTTTTTTATAGGCTTCTTCAAATCCAAATATAAGTTTGCTATCTATCTCTTCGATATCTGATATCTCGCCTAATTTGTCAAAGTTATTATTTATTTGAGCAAATACACGTTGAACTAAATTACCCCATGCAGCAACAAGTTCTTCATTGTTTCTTCTAATCATTTCTTGTTCACTAATTTCAGAGTCTGCTTGTTCAGGCAACACAGAAGCTAAGGCATACCTTAGTGCATCTGGATTCCACTCGTCTAGATAATCATCCAGACTTTTACCCACACCTCTACTCGCAGATGCTTTTTCTCCTTTTATTAAGATATATTGATTTGCAGGAACATTGGTTGGAAGATTTAAACCTTTATAGCCAAGGAGGATAGAGGGCCATATAACTGCATGAAAAGGTACATTATCTTTTCCAATAAAATAGTAGGATTCTGCTTCAGGGTTCTCCCACCATTCTTTCCAACTATCTGAATCTCCCTGTAAACTTGCCCATTCTTTTGAAGCTGAAAGGTAGCCAATGACTGCTTCGAACCATACATATATTTTTTTCCCAGGTCCAAGGTCATCAACGGGTATTTTTATTCCCCAGTCTAAATCTCTTGTTATAGCTCTATCCTGCAGTCCGTCCTTTACAAATGATTTAGCCCAATTAATAACGTGTGGACGCCAGCCTTCTTGTTGTTCTAGCCATTTTCCTAATTCATTTTCAAGTGCAGTAAGTTTTAAAAAGAAGTGTTCTGTTTCTTTAAACTCAGCCTTATTGCCAGATAGTTTACTAATTGGATTTATTAGCTCTTCCGGATCAAGAGTCTTACTACAATTATCACATTGATCACCACGGGCCTCTTTATATTCACAGTGTGGACAAACACCTTCAACATACCTATCTGGTAGAAATCTGTCTTCACTTGCATCATATGCTTGAAGAGATTTCTGTTTATCAATTAAGCCTTTATTTAAAAGATTGTTAAAAATGTCATGAACAACCTCAATGTGTGTATCAGTCATTGTGGTTGTGTAGTTGTCCCATGAGATTCCAATTTTTTCCCAGTAGCCTAAAAATTCTGTATGATATTTATTTACTATGTCAATTGGTTGAACACCTTCTGCATCTGCCCTTACAGTAATTGGGGTACCATGAACATCACTTCCAGAAACCATTAATACTTTATTGCCAATTGTTCTATGGTATCTTGCAAAAATATCTGCTGGTAAGTATGCACCACCAATATGACCTAAATGCCGTGATCCACTTGCATAAGGCCAGGCTACAGAAACTAAAATATTTTTGGACATGCAATAAGAATAGCCTTATTTTAAGACCATTCATTTGAAATTAATTGCAATTTTCGAAACATACAAGAAACATTTCAGTAATAATCATTTAACTTTTTTGTTAACTATTAACTATGTCCCGATATTAAATTAAGTTTTTGAAAGAAAGAGAGATATATGGAATCAATGATTATAAATTCAGTAGACAGTCTGTGGGTTCTCATAGCTGGTATTTTGGTTATGTTTATGCAACCTGGCTTCATGCTAGTTGAGACAGGCTTCACCAGATCAAAAAACTCAGTAAACATTGTTATGAAAAACTTTATGGATTTTTCAGTTGGTGCAATAACGTACTGGGCATTTGGTTTTGCTTTTGCATATGGAGGTACAACCCTAGGAGGCTTCATTGCTTATGGAGATTTCTTTCTTGAAGGTCAAGCTAGTACCTATTTCTTCCAAGTAGTTTTTGCAGCGACAGCTGCAACTATTGTTTCTGGTGCAGTGGCTGAAAGAACAAAATTTAGTGCTTATCTTTTATTCCAACCATTTATATGTGGTGTAATTTATCCTATAGTTACACACTGGGTATGGAGTGGACAAGGTTGGCTTGGCGACTTAGGTTTCATTGACTTTGCAGGTTCAGGCGTTGTTCACATGGTTGGTGGATTTGCTGCCCTAGCTGGAGTAATGATTGTAGGTCCTCGAATAGGTAAATATGATGATAAAGGATCACCGTTACCTCTTCCAGGAAGCTCTATGGTTGCAGGTGCATTAGGTGTATTCATCTTATGGTTTGGATGGTACGGGTTTAATGTCGGATCAGCTTTAGCTGCTGTTGATGTTGACCTTGCTGCTATTGCTGTGACTACAACTTTATCAGCTGGTGCGGCTTCTATTGCTGCAATGTATACTTCAATGATTTCTGGAAAACCAGATGTAAGTATGACATTAAATGGTGCGTTAGCAGGTTTAGTTGGAATTACTGCTGGATGTGCAAATGTCAATAATCTTGGAGCAGTCTTAATAGGATTAGCATCTGGAGTGTTAGTTGTTTATTCAATTAATTTTATTGAGAAAAAAGGATTCGATGATGCAGTAGGTGCAATATCTGTACACGGTATTTGTGGAGCATGGGGAGTTGTTGCAGTAGCAATTTTTGATACTACAGATGGTTTATTTTATGGTGGAACCTCACTTTTTGTTCCACAACTTATTGGAATTGCTGCGATAGGGGGTTGGGCGTTTATCTCCTCTTATGGAGTATTAAAAACTATTGATTCTCTAGTAGGTTTGAGAGTAACCCCAGAAGAGGAGATTGCTGGTTTAGATGCTTCTGAACATGGAACTTCTGCATACGGTGACTTTATTCTCAAAAAATAAATAAATTTGAAAATCAGCCACAATTCATTTAGGTTTCCCCCTTTTTGACCGATTGGCTGGTTTTCATCTTTTAAATAGTTAAGTTTTGAAGTAACATTGGGGGACTATGTTCGACTTTTCAGAAAAAGATTCATGCGGAGTAGGCTTTATTGCCTCAAGAAATCTCCCCCCAACACATGGAATGACACTAAAAGTTTTAGAGTGCCTTGCTAATTTAGATCACAGAGGTGCAAAATTTGCTGATGGAACAGGAGACGGAGCCGGTGTACTTACAGAAATTCCATTTGAGCTTATCAGAGCAGAGTTGGCTGAATTAAATATAGAACATGATACAAATAAAAAAATTGGCATTATTTCTTGTTTTTTTGATCCAAAGAACATAGATGAATCAATCGAGTTAATAAATAATGAACTTAAAGAATACAACATTAAACATTTATATTGGCGAAAAGTACCAACAGATAAACAAATTCTTGGAACCCTTGCTAGAGAATCAAAGCCATCAATTTATCAAAGTATAGTAAGCGCGGAAAATGAATCTCCTAAAGATTTTGAAAAGAAGTTATATTTATTTAGAAAAACTTTAGAGCGAAAAATTGCAGAAATAGATTTTCTAAATATTCATGTAAACTCCTGTTCCTCAAAGACTGTGGTTTATAAAGGACTTTTTACTGCTAAGCAAACTGCGGATTTCTATTGGGACTTAAGAAACCCACTTTATAAAACAAGATTTGGTATTTTTCATCAAAGATTTTCCACAAACACTTCTTCAACATGGGATAAAGCTCAACCTTTTAGAATGCTTGCTCATAATGGAGAGATCAATACAATTCAATCTAACTATTCGTGGATGAAGGCCAGAGAAGTTGATGCTACATCATCGTATTGGAAAGATGATATTGAGAGTATTAAGCCATTTATTGATGAATCTATTTCTGATTCAGGGCAGCTTGATAATGCAATTGAGTTATTAGTTAGATCTGGTCGAACTCTTGCACACTCACAAGAAATGCTAATTCCTTCAGCATGGGAAAACAATCCACGATTTACAAAAAAACAGAAGGCATTCTATCAATATCACTCATTTTTAACTGAACCTTGGGATGGACCTGCAGCAATTGTTGCTTCAGATGGTAGAGATATTATTGCTGGTTTAGATAGAAGTGGATTAAGGCCTATGCGTTGGATGGTTTCAGACAGATATGTTTTGGCAGCATCAGAAGTTGGTATCTGTCCATCAGTTGAAGCTGGCGCTTATAAAACAGCACAATTAGAACCTGGACAAACTATTAGGTATAGAATTGAAAATGATGAGCTACTCGATGAAAGTCAGGTCATTACAAAGCTTAGTGAGAAAAACCCATATATAGAATGGGTTAACTCAAAGCCACTTGAAGTTGATCAAACTTTTAATGAAGAAAAAGATAAAGTAATTGATGTAGAGAGTCTTTCAGATTTTTACGAATACACACCTGAGGAAGAAAGATTAATTCTATTGCCAATGTTAAAAGGGGAAATACCCACCGGGTCAATGGGAAATGACACTTCTTTAGCAGTCATGAGTAAAAACAGTCCCAGATTAACCAGATATTTTCATCAATTATTTGCACAAGTTACAAACCCTCCTATTGACCCGATTCGTGAGAGATTTGTTATGTCCACAAAGACATATCTTGGTAAGAGGGGGTCTATATTAAAAGAAACAGCACAGCAAGCGAACCTTATATCCTTGGATTCTCCAATATTAAGTGGTGCGTCGTTCGATTCTTTAACTGAAAATAAAAGCCTTAAAAATAAAACAATTGTGATTTCTTCTACATTTATAAAGGAAAATAAGACATTAGAAGAGGCATTAGAAGATATTTGTGAAAAAGTTAAATCAGAGATTTTAGAAAACAATAAATCGGTAATTATATTTTCAGATAGAGAGATTAAATCGGGAGAGTCGGTTGTACCTTCTTTGATGGTTATTGGTAAAGTGCACCATTATCTAATTGAAGCTGGAATAAGACTTAAGGCCTCTTTAATTTCAGTTTCTGGAGAAATTAGAGATTCCCATGATGTTGCTTGTCATATTTCTTATGGCGCTTCTGCCGTTTGGCCCTATTTAGCTTTAGAGAAAGTGAGAGAACTATCTATACAAAATGAAACTTTAAATATTTCTATAGAACAAGCTCAGGAAAATTATAGAAATTCTTTGAATACAGGTCTATTAAAAATTATGTCAAAAATGGGAATATGTACAATATCGTCTTATAGAGGTTCGGAGTTATTTGAAATTATTGGACTTAATAATGAGATTGTTAATAGTATGTTTAAATTTTCAAAAACAAGAACTGAAGGTTATGGGTTTGAACACTTCAACAAAAATTTAAGGATTTATCAGCAAGAAGAACGTGCAGATATTTTGAAAGGAATTGGCGGTTTCTATAAGCACAAAAAAGATGCAGAAACACATGTAACTTCACCAAAAACTGTATTAAAACTTCAAAAAGCGGTGAGGTCAGGTGAAATATCAGACTGGCATAGCTACCTTGAAACACTTGAAGATAGAGAGGACGTGCAATTACGAGATTTATTTTCTCTTCCAGAAACTACTAATAACAATGTTGTTCTAGAAGATGATTCTTTAAAAGATTTATATAAGAAATTTACTGTTAGTTCAATGTCACTTGGAGCACTTTCTGAAGAAGCACATCAAGCTTTGGCTATTGCAATAAATCAAATTGGAGGCAAATCAGGTTCAGGTGAAGGTGGAGAAGATCCGGCGAGATATGATAATGAAAAGAATTCAAAGATAAAACAGATTGCTTCTGGAAGGTTTGGCGTTACACCTGACTATCTTGCCTCTGCTGAAGAATTTCAAATTAAGATGGCTCAAGGTTCAAAGCCTGGTGAAGGGGGACAGTTACCTGGTTTTAAAGTAGATAAACACATTGCAAAATTACGACATACTGTTGAAGGTGTTACCCTTATTTCTCCACCTCCACATCATGACATATATTCAATTGAAGATTTAGCGCAATTAATTTATGACTTAAAAACATTCAATCCAGCTAACCCTGTTTCGGTAAAGCTTGTATCAGAGCCAGGAGTAGGAACAATTGCAGTAGGAGTAGCAAAAGCTGGTGCAGATATTATTACAATTGCTGGTAGTGATGGCGGAACAGGAGCAAGTCCTTGGATAAGTATTAAACATGCTGGATCTCCATGGGAACTTGGTCTAAGTGAAACTCATCAAGCTTTAGTAAAAAACAACATGCGACATAAAGTTTTGATTGAAGTTGATGGTGGTTTAAGGTCTGCAAAAGATGTAATCATTGGAACTATATTGGGTGCAGATCGATTTGGATTTGGAACATTACCTTTGTTAGCTCTTGGGTGCAAAATGGTCAGACAGTGTCATGAAAATACCTGTCCTGTAGGTATCGCAACCCAAGATGAAAATCTAAGAGCTAAATTTCCAGGTGCTCCTGAACAAGTCGTACAATTATTTAAATTCATAGCTAATGATGTTATGGCGTATTTAGATAAATTTGGTGTAAATGACATTCAAGATTTACTAGGAAGAGCAGATCTTTTAGGATTAAAGATTTCAAATAGTGATCTATCTAAAAGTCTTCATAAAATATTGATGAACTTTTCTATAGAAGAAAAACATCCAGGTTTTATCAGGCATAGTGAAGGTCGTTTATCAAGAAGAATTACTTCTGAAGTTATTCGATCTGTAGAAAGAGGAGAGAAATCTTTCCTTCAATATCCAATTTCTAACGAAGATAGAAGTATTGGTGCCAGATTATCTGGTGAAGTTACATTAAGAAAGTTATCTTCAAAGCTTACAGAGAACCCAACAACAATAAGTTTATCTGGCGCAGCTGGACAAAGCTTTGGAGCATTCATAAGAGATGGTATTAATTTGAAATTAACTGGTAATGCCAATGATTATGTTGCAAAAGGCATGGGTGGAGGAAGCGTTACAATAATTCCACAAGGAAGAAAAATGCAAGGAGCATATCATGCTGCTGGAAATACAATTCTATACGGTGCTACGGGAGGACAGCTTTTTATTGCTGGCACGGTAGGTCAAAGGTTTGGAGTAAGGAATAGTGGAGCAATTGGAGTTGTTGAAGGCTGCAGTGCTCATGGTGCAGAATACATGACTGGAGGTACGTTAGTAATTCTTGGGAACATAGGATTTAATTTTGCTGCTGGAATGACTGGCGGTAAAGCAATCGTCTTAAAAACCCAAAAGAATTTTGAACAACATATTTCAGAAACTGCACCTGAATATAAGAAAATGACCGATATAGACAAATTGGAACTAAAAACATTAATAGAAATTCATATTGAAAAAACAAACTCTGAAACTGCTAAAAAGATTTTAGATAAATTTGATAATTGGGAAAATATGTTTGCTGTATTTGGCGGTATTGCAGAGGTGGAAAAAAAATCTGTTCAATTACATCCAGAAAATGTCAAGGCGTTAGATTAATTAGTACTACTAAAAAAAATATAATCATTTAGCATTAAATTATGAAAAATATGAAAACCTCTGATGTTTTAATGCAGTGGTCCAACGTTTTGGAAATGGTATACGAATCACGTATTGATTCAGTTGGATTAAATGAAAGAGTAAACTCATTAGCAACAAGAAGCATAAAAAAAGATTCAAAACTAGAAGCACTAAAAATGATTGTGACAATGTGTGACTTAACAACTCTTGAGGGAGAAGACACTGAAGGGAAGGTATCTCAAATGGTTGCAAAAGCAATTAAACCTAACCCTTTAGACACCTCAGTACCTAGTGTTGCAGCAGTGTGCGTGTATCCTTCACTAGTTAGTGTTGCTAAAGAGAAAGTGCAAAACTCCAATGTTAAGGTCGCCGCAGTATCTTCATATTTTCCAAGTGGCCAAGTACCTATGGAGTCAAAATTACTAGATACAAAATATGCTATTGATTCTGGAGCAGATGAAATAGATATTGTAATAAATAGAAAAGCTTTTCTTGAGGGTGATTATAGAAAAGTATATGACGAAATAGTTGCTTTAAAAGAAGTGTGCCAAGATGTTCACTTGAAAACAATACTTGAAGTAGGTGATTTAAAAACTTATGAAAATATAAGAAAAGCCAGTCTTATTTCATTAGCTGCTGGTTCAGATTTTATAAAAACATCCACAGGTAAATTATCTATTGGCTCTTCAAGACAAGCTTGTTATGTAATGCTTAAGTCCGTATTAGATTTTGAATCTATGACAGGAATAAAGGCTGGCATCAAGGTTGCAGGAGGAATTAGAGATGCAAAAGATGCAATTCGATATTTAGTGATGATAAATGAAGAAATGGGATCTGATTGGTTGAATCCAGAATTATTTAGATTTGGGGCGTCAAGCCTTCTTGACGATGTTTTAAAACAAATAAAAAAACTACAAACAGGGGCCTATCAAGCTGGCTATTATTTTCCAAGAGGATGAATTAATATGGTTGATTGGCAATACTCAGAATCTATAGAATCATCAGACATAGTGTCTATTAAGAAAAAGTATTCAAATTATATTGGTGGTAAATTTGTAGAACCAAAGAGTAAAAAATATATAAATACCATCTCACCTTCAACTGAAGAATTGTTATCAAAAGTACCATTATCAAATGAACAAGATATTAATAGTGCTGTAAAGTCTGCAAAAGAAGGATTAGAAGTTTGGTCTAAACTAACACCAAATCAACGCTCACGATATCTATTTAAAATAGCTCGGTTAATTCAAGAAAGATCAAGAGAATTTGCAGTTTTAGAATCTCTTGATGGTGGAAAGCCTATTAAGGAGTCTAGAGATTTTGATTTACCACAGGTTGCAGCTAATTTTTTCTATTTTGCTGGATGGGCTGACAAATTAGACCTTTCTTGGGCAACAAAAAGCCTGAAACCATATGGGGTAGTAGGTCAAATAATACCTTGGAACTTTCCACTATTAATGCTTGCTTGGAAAATTGCACCTGCTTTAGCTACCGGAAATACTGTTGTGTTGAAGCCTGCAGAAACCACACCATTGACAGCATTACTATTTGCTGAAATTTGTGAAAAAGCAGGCCTTCCTTCTGGAGTTGTCAATATCGTTACAGGAGATGGGTCAACTGGTTCACTTATAGTTAACCACAAAGACATAAACAAAATTGCTTTCACAGGATCTACTCAAGTTGGAAAACTTATTCAGAAATCATTAGCTGGTAGAGATGTTGGGCTAACTCTTGAATTAGGAGGTAAGGCTGCAAATATTGTATATGAAGATGCTGCAATCGATCAAGCTGTTGAAGGAGTAGTAAACGGTATATTTTTCAATCAAGGACATGTATGTTGTGCTGGCAGTAGGCTACTTCTTCAAGAATCAATACATGATCAATTTGTTAAAAAATTAGAAAAAAGAATGCAGTCACTAAGGGTTGGAAACCCACTAGATAAAAATACAGATATTGGGGCAATTAACTCAAAGGAACAATTAGATAAAATTACAAGCTTAGTAAATGAAGGTGTAGATGATGGTGGTGAATTGTTCCAAACTGAATGTGAATTACCAGGAAATGGATTTTGGTTTAGGCCAACCTTGTTTACAAATGTCCAACCTTCCTATTCAATTGCAAGAGAAGAGATATTTGGTCCTGTTTTGACTACTTTAACTTTCAGGACTCCAGAAGAAGCAGTTGAAATAGCAAATAATACCGAATATGGTTTATCAGCTGGTGTGTGGACTGAAAAGGGATCTAAAATATTATGGACTGCAGATAGGCTTGATGCAGGTGTTGTTTGGGCTAATACATTTAATAAGTTTGACCCTTCGTCTCCATTTGGCGGATATAAAGAATCAGGATTCGGAAGAGAAGGTGGAAGGCACGGCTTACTCTCATATTTAAAGGCATCATCATGATAGATATTAAAAAAACGTATAAAAATTATGTTGATGGTAAATATGTTCGTTCAGAATCTGGTAAAACTTATACAAAAGAGTTAAAAAATGAATTCTACGAACTTCCACTGACTTCAAGAAAAGATATTAGAGATACCGTCACATCATCAAAATCTGGGTTTATTAAATGGAATGGGCTAACACCTTATACCAGAATGCAAATTCTTTATAGACTCTCAGAAATGATAGAGGGAAATAAAGAAAGTTATATAGAACTACTTGTTTCTCATGGAATGTCAAAACAAAAAGCTAGTAAAGATATAGCGCTAGCAATAGAGAGTATTATTTGGTTTGCTGGTTTGGCAGATAAATGGGAACAGTTAGCTGGTAATTTGAATCCAGTTTCTGAAGAGTATTTTAATATTTCTCATCAAAACCCTATAGGTGTAGTCTTCTCTCTCAGTAACTCAACAGTCTCATTAAATAATCTGTTATTGAGCTTGCTTCCTCCTTTAACTATTGGTTGCTCAGTTATCTCATATTCAGAGGAAAGTAGTGTCTTAGCTCTAAAATTTGCAGAGGATATTAATAATTCTGATTTTCCGCCCGGCTCACTTAATATACTCACAGGAAAATTTGAAAACATTCTTGATGATGTAAGTAAACATGTTGAGATAAACCTTGTTGCATTACACAAAGAGATAGAAAATGATGGATTAAAGAGAATCCAGGAAAATGCATCTAGTTCAGTAAAAAGAGTAGTCTCTTTGCCTTCTATTTCTGGGTTGTCATCCATTTTGCCTTATCTTGAAACAAAAACTGTTTGGCACCCTAAAGGCACATAATCTGTCACACTCGAATTCTAAATTAGTTATATAACTCATACCCTGTATTGGCTACTTTGATTATTCAAAGTAGCCAATTTAAACTAGAATACTCTACTTATGAGCGATGAAACATGGGGCAATCTACAAATTCCAAATATATATATTGAATTAGAGGGAAACTTCGTAGAGTTTAACGAGAAAGAAGAGTCACTTACTTGTGATTTTCCTGTTCTCTCGAAATTTTTTAACCCAATGGATGTTACTTTAGGTGGGATTCTTGATGCTTATATGGATTGCACAATGGGCCCTTTAAGTTATTTACTTGGCGAAATGGTTGTTACTAAAACTTTTACTGCAAAATACATAAGACCGGTTACTGGAGATTATAAGAAAGTAACAGCTAAAGCATGGAGAGAATCAGTTAGTGAAAAGGGTACGATTTATAAAGCTGAATTATTTTTAGACAATGGTGAAATAGCAGCAGTATCTGAAGGGTTATTTGTAACCCCAAAAAATTAATTTTTAATTTTTGAAAATTGAAATGCTGAAAATATTACAATAATTATCCCAATTAATTGAATTATTTCAGTTGTTTCATTAAGAAATGTAAACCCAAAAATAGTAGAAAATATTGGAATAATGTAAACAGTTATTGATCCTGCTACTGCTCCGACATCATCTATTAAATTATAAAAAGATAAAAAGGCAATTCCACTACTGCCCACTCCTAGTAGCAGCATTGGAAATAATGAAATATTGTAAGTTGGAAGAGAGGGACTGCTGTTAATAAATAACAAAACTAACGAAATTATAGTTGCATATCTCAATGCTATTTTTAGAGTTGTCAATGATCCGTGCTCTTTAATTAGGGGCTGAACAATATTTGCTGCAAAACCATAACTAACAGAAGCTAATAATGCTAACAATGTTCCAAGATTAAATTCGCTAAACGCATTATTAAAACCAAATGAAACAAAATATATGCCAAAAAATCCAGTAATTAGATAAAAAATCTGTTTCTTAGTTATCATATTTTTAAAAATCAACACTGCAACTAGGCTAATAAAAATAGGTGTGGACCCATTAATTAGTCCAGCAAGGCTAGATGTTATAGTTTCTTCTGCTTTAGCAAATAAATAAAAAGGAAGTGACATCCAAAGCAACCCAACCATACTTAACTCAAAATGTTGGCGTAATGAAAATGAAGTTTTTTTAAAGTTTATGAAATTTATGAAAATCATACCAATAAGAATTCTATAGAAAGCAATATTAAAAGCGTCTAACTCTTCTAAGCCATATTTCATCATTAAAAAAGAAGATCCCCACAAAGATGATGTCAGAAGCATTTGTAAGTAATTTTTAATTTTCATATTTTTAAAAAAAAATAGAGTCACCATCCAACAGGGTAGAAGGATTAGTGTAGTGGTTCAAACTGACACAAAGATGACTCTTCTATTAGTATATAAATAATAAATTTTATTGGTCAGTCAATAAAACTGTTTTTTTTCTTATACGAATTAATTCATTTACAGGTAAATCATTTTCTTTACCTATTTTTTCAATAATCTCTCTTTTATTTTCACCTGTTACAAGTAAATATACTTGTTCAATATCTTTTAATAGCTCAAAAGTACAAGTAACTCTCCATTTAGTAAGAATATTTACTTCATTCTGAACAAAACCTTTCTCTTCAGCATTTAAAGCAGTTGTATCTGGAAATAGTGAAGCAATATGACCATCTTTTCCGACCCCTAATATTGCTGCATTAAATTTATCAACTTTTTTAAAAACATTATTGGTATAGCTTTTTGCAGAATGGCCTGGATCTTCTTCGTAAGAGTATTCAATGATATTTAGATTTGAATTGCTGAAAATTGAATTAATCATTCTTTGATTAGATTTTTCATCATCTATATTTACATGTCTCTCATCAACAGTCCATAGATAAATATTTGAATAATCTTTATATTTTTCAGCAAATAATTCATAAAAAAACTTAGGTGTACTACCACCTGATAATCCAAGACTATAGTTTTCAGACTTATTGATTTCAGATCTTATTAAATCAAGAAGTTTATTTGAGCAATCAATGTGATTGTTTCCCTTAAGTATTTCTAATGAGTCCATCATTTCTTTTGTTACGTTTATTTTTTAAGTAGTATCAATGTTAGTGGAAAAAAGTATTCAAATAATTGGTGGAAAAAAATTATCAGGAACCATTGAAGTTTCTGGTGCAAAAAATGCTGTTTTAAAGCAAATGATCCTTCCCATACTTTCAGAAGGTGTATATAAAATAGAAAATGTGCCAAATATTGCAGATGTTTATTACATGCAAGAAGTGTTGGATGTTCTTGGAATAACATCAAAACTTGATGATAAGACGCTTGAGATTAATTCTCCATCAGATATTTCAGTAGAAGCTCCATATGAAGTTGTTCAAAAGATGAGAGCTTCAATTATCGTCTTAGGCCCTTTGTTAGCCAGAAAGGGTGAAGCTAAAATAGCATTTCCAGGTGGTGATCAGCTTGGCCCAAGACCTGTCAAGATGCACATTGAGGCACTTGAGAAAATGGGTGCTAAGTTTGAACTAGATCACGGTGTGCTTATTGGAAAAACCGATGGATTAAAAGGTGTAGAAATCGATCTTCCCTATGCATCAGTTGGGGCAACAGAAAACACAATATTGGCAGCTGTATTAGCTGATGGAATAACAATTATTGAAAACGCTGCAAGAGAACCAGAAGTAGTTGATTTGGTGAAGATGCTTAAAAAAATGGGTGCCCAAATCGAAGGTGAAGGTTCAAGTGAAATTACAATTCAGGGAGTAAATTCTCTAAAAAGTACAAACCATGAAGTAATAGGAGATAGGGTTGTTGCGGGTACTTACCTTGCTGCATTTTTAGCAACAGAAGGAGCAGGTACAGTAAAAGGGATTCATCCAGATTGTCTACCCATGGAAATAAAAAAATTTCAAGAAATGGGTGCTGAATTAGTTATCAACGAAAATTCTATAGAAATAAATAGTGTAAAAGAAATATCTTCAATTGAGATTTCTACTCTTCCCTTCCCTGGAGTAGCAACAGACTTACAACCTATTTTTGGGTCATGTCTATTAAAAGCGAATGGCACATCAATAATAACTGAAAATGTTTATGACCAGAGGTTTCAATGGATACCAGAAGTACAAAGAATGGGTGCAGATATACAATCTGGCTGGCAACATGCAATGATAAAAGGAGTAAATAAACTATCCGGCGCACCAGTCCACTCAACTGATATAAGAACTGGTGCAAGTTTAATAATCGCTGCCTTACAAGCTGAAGGAGAGTCTTTGATTACAGGGATTGATCACATTGAGAGAGGATATGAAAATATTGTTGATTTACTGAGTTCGGTTGGAAGTGAAATACAATATAATTAACATATGGCAAACATAAAATTTCCTGAAGTAAAAGATCGTGATCCAAATGCTGAAGTAGATATGGATGTATTAAATGATACGATCGAATACATTCGTCCTGCAGTACAAGCGGATGGTGGAGACATTAAATTAGCATCTGTTGAAAAAGGTGTTGTTAATATAGAAATGCTTGGTGCTTGCCAAGGATGTCCAATGTCCATTGCAACTTTAAAAAGTGGAATTGAAAGAATATTAAAAGATAAAGTACCTGGTGTAACAGAAGTTATTGCCAGTTAAGTTATTCAGAATCACTTGTTGAGTAAAAGTTAATTCCCACTAACAATCCACGATCAACTAGTGGTTCAACAACATATCTAACAGAATTTACAGTGACTGCGCCACCAATTTGGTTTGGACTTTCTACTTCATCGTAAAGGCCAACTTTTGATAAAACAGACTCTCTTTCGTCCTTATCTAATGTTTCATCTGACATAGCGATAATAATTAAAAAGAACAAACGAGTCCTCTGTGCTGTGACTTCGTCATTAGCTACAGGAGAAAAGAATTCAACACCCACAACAGTATCGTCAGTAATAAGCATGTTCAATAAAAATGCAGATTGAGTGTTTTCACTAAGACCAAATTGATATAGAAGTATATTTCTATCAGTAGAAGCCCACTGAACATTTTCAGGATCTATTGAAAAATAAAAAAGAGTCTCTTCATCACTAGCAATTTCAGAAACTAATTTATTCCAGTTAGCAACATACTCACTTGGGTTTTTTCCAAATCCTTGTTCAAAAACTATTTCTTGAGATTGACTGCCATCAATATTTGCTTCTTCAGAACTATCCGTACTTGAACATGCAACTAAAAGTAGAATTAAAAATATTGTATAAAATTTCTTCATTTTTCTAATATATTTTTTAAATTCATCAAATTTTTTTTCCAAATTAATTTTAAAACAAATCCTCCAAAAAATTCTGCAATTGGCCCACCAAGATAATATGGAGCTTTTAAATCTTCAATCCATTCAAATTTTGTGGAGTTATCGTCATTTTTAGTTAAATAAAATGCCCCTTCTCCAGTAACAATTCCTTCATGAACCACTCCTATACTTTTCATTTCCTCCCATTTTGTAACGGTGATAATGTCATTTAATGAAAATGGTCCTACTTTTGTCAAGACTTTCATTTTTGTATCAATCCCATCTTCATTTTCAGAAAGAAAGTCAATTTTGGCTGCATCTTGCATCCAGTTGACGTGATTTTTCATAATTTTAACTTCACCCCAAACCACTTCAATAGGTTTGCGAATGGTTGTTGAAACTTCAATTCTTTTACTCATTGCTTGTTAAACAATATTAGTTCATAAGTAAAATAAATATATATGAATAAAAATGATTATATATATTTAGATCATGCTGCAACAACTCCTATGCGTGAAGTTGCTTTTGAGGCATACAAAAAAACAGAAATGGATGCTTATGCAAACTCTTCTGGCGGTCATGCATTATCACGAAAAGCTAAAAACATACTCGAAGAATCAAGAGAATATATAGCTAGTTGTTTTGGTGCAGCACCTAATGAAATAACATTCACAAGTGGTGGGACTGAAGCAGATAATTGGATTATAAAAACTCCTTTTACACACAAAGAGACTACGGCTGAACTTACAACAACTCAGATAGAACATGAAGCTGTTCTAGCTTCTGCAGAAAATGTACAGAGCAATGGTTTTAATGTTAATTTTGTTTCATGCGATAGTGAAGGTGTAACAAATATTGATGAATTTAGGAAGTCAATTAATTCAAATACTTTAATTGCTTCAGTAATGTATGCAAATAACGAAACAGGAGTTATCCAACCCATTAAAGAAATGTCAAAAATAGTTAAGGAAATTAATCCAAATACATTATTTCACTCAGATGTTGTACAAGCAGTTGCTACTAAAAAATTAAACTTTCATAATCTAGGGATTGAAAGTGCCGCCATTTCAGGGCACAAAATTGGTGGCCCAAAAGGTATAGGAGTTATGTTTTTAAAGACAGGATATAAGATACCTAGTTTTTTACATGGAGGAAAACAAGAACTTGAAAGAAGAGCTGGTACAGTAAACGTTTCTGGTGTTGCTGGATTAGCTGCAGCTCTTAATGAACAACAAAACAATTTAGAAAAAGATGTTGAATTAATCGAAAACGAAAAAACAATATTTGAAAATAACCTCAAAAAAAATATTGATTTAATAGTGGTTGGAGAAAATGTAGAGAGATTGTGTCATATATCTAATATACAATTCAAAGATATAAACTCAGAAACATTGATGGTAGCTTTAGATTTAAATGGCATGGGAGTCTCAAGGGGCTCGGCATGTGCTAGTGGTGCACAGAAACCATCTCATGTATTAGAAGCTATGAAAGTTGATGAACAAGTTATTAATAACCATCTTAGATTCAGCTTTGGTTGGAATATACAAAAGGGTGATGGTGAAAAGTGTGCTGAAATTGTCGAAAAGACAATTAAGGAACTGTCATGAGGATTTTAGTTGCGATGAGTGGTGGAGTAGATTCATCAGTTGTAGCAGGCCTCTTAAAGTCACAAGGACATGAAGTAATTGGTGTAACTATGAAGCTTTGGGAGGGGCCTAATGGTGAGATGCCAGAAACAGGGTGTTGCACATCTGCAGATTCTGAAGATGCTCGAAAAGTAGCAGCTAAATTAGACATTCCATATTATGTATTAGATTACACAGCTTCTTTCTCAGAAAATGTTATCGACAACTTTGTGGACATGTATGCACAGGGATTGACTCCAAATCCGTGTGTGGAGTGTAATAGATCCGTTAAGTTTGATCATTTTATTGACCAAGCAAAAAAATTAAATTGTGAAAAAGTAGCTACAGGCCATTACGCAAAGATAATAATGAACAATAACATGTATGAGCTTCACAAAGCAGATTATTTGGATAAAGACCAATCTTATGTTTTACATATGCTTGACTCTCAAAAATTAGAGAATATAGAATTTCCGCTTGGCACTATTTCAAAACCAGAGGTTAGGCAAATAGCTGCTTCTCTAGGCTTAAAGACTGCTTTTAAAAAAGATAGTCAAGATATATGTTTTGTTGGGAAGAAAGATTATAGAAATTTTGTAAGTAAAAGAATAGATGTTTCATCAAAAGGTTTAATAGTCGACAAAAATGAAAATGAAGTGGGCACTCATGGAGGTATACATGCTTATACCATCGGGCAAAGAAAAGGAGTTCCAGGCGGCCAGGGTGAAGCCAAATATGTTACAAAAATAGATGTAGAAAACAATAAAATTTATATTGGAAGTAAGGATGAGCTTACAACCAAAAAATTTATCTTGGAGGAAGTGACCTTTGTAAATGAAGTTGAATATGAAAACTTATCGATTCAAACTCGTTATAACTCTGAAGATGTCTCTTGTGCAATTGAGAAAATAGATGAATCTACTTATCAAATTGTCTTGGAAACACCAACTATGGGTGTAGCTCCAGGACAATTTGGAGTAATTTATAATGGCACAAAACTTGTTGGGGGAGGAAGAATTACCTCTAAAGTTTTAGAAGACGTATATGAAAAGTAAGGACGTTAATAATTTAATTGAAAAGCTAACAGCTGCTGAACACGCATACTATGTATTGAATAAACCAATCATGTCAGATGGTGAATACGATAAGTTATTCAATGAATTAAAAAGAATCGAGTTAGAAAACCCAGATTTAGTTTACGAATATTCTCCAACACAGCGAGTAACCGGTACTCCTGATAATGTTTTTGAACAAATAACTCATAAGCAAAGGATGTATAGTTTAGACAATTCAGAAAGTATTCAAGATATTTCAAAATGGATTGAAAAAATTGAGAAATTAACTGATAACAAAATATTTCCATTGACAGTAGAACCAAAGATAGATGGCCTTGCAATATCTTTAATTTATAAAGATGGTTTGCTCGTAAAGGGACTTACTAGAGGAGATGGGTTTGTGGGAGAAGATGTTACGCACAACATAAAAACTATCATGAATATTCCACTCAAATTAAAACAAAACATAGATGGCGAAGTAGAAGTAAGGGGAGAGATATACATGCCTACTGAAAGTTTTGAACAATTGAACAATCAAAAAATTAATGATCAAAAGAAGTTAAATTTTCTATCCCAGTTTGATAAAAAAGAAATGACAGCTGAACAAGTACAAGAACTTAGAGAATTAAGAAATGAAGGCACTTCTGAGTTTATAAATGCAAGAAATGCAGCTGCAGGTTCTTTAAGGCAAAAAGACTCAAATATTACAGCCAAAAGAGATTTAAGACTTCTTGCTTATCAATTAATTGAACACGATCGTCAAGCAATTGACAGTTACTCTGATCAAATAGCACTATTAAAAGATTTAGGATTTAGTACTAATGAAGTAACTGTTACTAATGATATAAAAAATGTTGAGTCAGAATTGAACAGAATTGAGGAAAATAGAAATAATTATAATTACCAAATAGATGGTGCTGTTTTAAAAGTAAATTCATCAATCACTCAGGACGAATTAGGTTTTACATCAAAAGCTCCAAGATGGGCAATTGCTTTTAAGTTTTCAGCAGAAGAGCAGACAACTCAATTGTTAGACATAAAATTACAAGTTGGAAGGACGGGAGCAATTACTCCCGTTGCTGTTCTTAAGCCAGTAAATGTTGGTGGTGCACTGGTATCATTCGCTACTTTACACAACCCCGATGAGATTAAAAGAAAAGACTTAAGAATAAATGACTATGTAATTGTTAGACGGGCAGGTGATGTTATTCCAGAAGTAGTATCTTCTATTCCTGAAAGAAGAGAGAGTTCTTCAGAAATTTGGTCTTTACAGGAGAAATGCTTATGTGAAAAGTATTCAATTGAGTTTGTCAATGATGAGAAAGTACCACGGTGTGCAGGTAAGGAAAAATGCAAAATTGCTAGTAAAGAGGCTTTGATATTTTTTGGATCTAAATCTGGCCTTGATATTGATGGTTTGGGTAGAGAGACTGTTGAAACTTTATTAAATGAAAATCTAATTACGAATTTCGTAGATTTATACAATTTAAATTATGATCAGTTAATTAATCTTCCTCAATGGAAAGAGAAGAAAACTATCAATTTATTAAATGCAATAAAAGAATCTATTGATACTGAACCTTCCAGATTATTAGCTGCACTTGGAATTAGATTTGTAGGTAAGCAAACTGCCAAATTATTGGTAAATTCTTTTGGTTCAATTGAGAAGGTTTTTAAAGCAAATGAGGTTGATTTACAAAATATTCATGGTATTTCTGATAGTGTCATAAATTCTTTATCTGAATGGTATTTAGAAAAGGCAAACAAAAGATTAATAGACAACTTATTAAAAATAGGTTTCAAAATAAACGCCTTTGTAGAAACTTCTTCAGGAGAATTACAAGGAAAGACGTTTGTACTTACTGGAACATTAAGTCAATACACAAGGCAACAGGCTACAAAGTTTATTGAAGATCTTGGAGGAATCGTTACTTCATCAGTTTCTAAAAATACAAACTATTTGGTGTATGGAGAAAAGGCAGGATCAAAATTAGATAAAGCCAAAAAATTAAATGTAGAAACTTTGACTGAGTCAGATTTTTCTAAGTTAATTAGTAAGTAGTAAACTCCCACTCATATTCACCAAAATCAGGTAAGCCAGTAATTGTATCCCAGCTAATCCTTACAGTATGTTTTCCTGGATTCCATGTTTCAAAAGTTTTACCCGGCCCAGGCCTCCATATATACACACCAGTAGCTTCAACATACTGAATTTCTGATTGAGGAATAATATAGTTATCAACAATTAAAGTTAATTGATAACCAACAGGTAGGTCTATTTCTAATGATGCCTGTTGAGGAACTTGATCGTAAGGTAATGGATAGATATTTTCTATTGAATTTGGCAAAACTAATTCTTCACTGTTATCTTGTGAAAATGATATTCCCCATGTTATTACTAAAGCTAACAATCCAGTTAATAAAAGAATAATAAATCTGTAAGTCTGTTTGGTCATACATTAAAATAATATCTAAGAAATAAAAAGAGACCAAAGTGAAAATAAAAAATTTAGAAGAACAGATAAAAAATATTGATCCTAATAACTTATCTAAAAATGATTTGTCAGTTATAGAGTTTACTATTCAAGAACTCGACAAAGGAAATATTAGAGTAGCTAGTCATAAAGATAATGAGTGGTTACTTAATGAATGGGTAAGGGATGCCATTCTATTATTTTTTTCTATAAGAAATTTAAAAGAAATTAATGCAAATGACTTAATTTATTATGACAAATTAGAGCCTAAAAAGAATTACAAAGAACTAGGTATCAGAGTTGTCCCTCCTGGAGTTGTAAGGTATGGAGCTTTTTGTGAACCAGGAGTTGTTGTCATGCCTGGATTTGTCAATATTGGAGCATATGTAGGTTCGGGAACTATGGTAGATACATGGGCTACTGTAGGGTCTTGTGCCCAAATAGGAAAAAATGTTCATCTTTCAGGTGGAGTTGGTATTGGTGGAGTACTAGAACCTGCCGGAGCAATGCCTGTGGTTGTTGAAGATGGAGCGTTTATTGGCTCACGTTCAATTATTGTTGAAGGCGTCAGAATAAAAAAAGGAGCAGTAATAGGTGCAAATGTTACTCTTACTGCCTCTACACCAATTATTGATGTAACAGGTAAAGAGCCAGTAGAAGTTAAAGGTATAGTAGAAGAAAATTCTGTTGTCATTCCAGGAACAAGGCCAAAAGAATTTCCAAGTGGTGTTTTTAACACTCCCTGCGCTTTAATAATTGGAAAAAGAAAAGAATCTACTGATGAAAAAACTTCACTTACTGATGCATTGAGAACTTTTGGAGTTGAAGTTTGAACTTAGTTGATACTTTTTTAAAGCTCATTTCTATTGAATCTGAAACTGGCAAAGAAGATAATATTTTAGATTTTATTGAAACATTCTTAGAAGGTAATAATTTTCAAGGTGAAATTAAAAGAAATAATGGTGGAATATTGGCTGTCCCTAGCAAATCTAGTAAAAAAATTGCTCTAATTGGTCACGTTGACACCGTTCCTATTGTTCCTAATCAACAATATGAATTTGATAACGACGATCTAATTGGGGGGAGAGGATCTGTTGATATGAAAGGTGGTATTGCAGTAATCTTACATTCTTTAATCGAAAATTCTTCCGAAATAGTTGGAGTCTTTTATACAGCAGAGGAAAGTTCATATGAAGACAATGGATTAAATATAATTATGCCGGAGCTTTTAAGCGATTTTGATATTGACTTCGCAATAATTTTGGAACCAACTGATAATGAAATTCAATTGGGTTGCTTGGGTGCTTTAAATGCTACTTTAACAATAAGTGGCAAAGCGGCACATTCGGCAAGGCCTTGGGTTGGGGACAACCCTATTTACAAAGTTAAAGATGTAATTAAGTTAGTTGAAGATAATGAAATTAACGAACTTGAAATAGACGGTTTAAATTTTAAACAAGTGATGTCAATTACTAAAATTTCTTCAGGCATTGCTAATAATGTTATTCCAGAAACATTAAAATTAAATTTAAACTTTAGGTATTCACCGGAACTAAATGGATCTGAAGCAGGTAGTTACATTAACGACTTATTTTCTGATTATGTTGAAGTAGAAATATTAAACACTTCAGATGGAGCTATGCCTAATAAATCAGATGAGAAAATTAGCGAGTTTATAAATACGACAGGAGCAGTGGTTCAGCCAAAGCAAGCATGGACTGATATCGCACGTTTTTTCGAACACAAAATTCCTTGTGTAAATTTTGGACCAGGTGATCCACTTTTAGCACATGCAACGAATGAACATGTTAGTAAAAAACAGCTATTAAAATCATATAAATTACTTTCAGGCTATCTAGGAGTAAAAAGTGAGTAATGAGTTCAATATTAAAAATATAGCAAAGCTTGCCTCTATTAATTTATCTGAAGAAGAACAAGACAGTCTGAGCAATGACTTAAGTATTATTTTGGAGCATGTAAATGCATTAAGTGATTTAAAGCTGAACTCTCAGCAAAAAGAAATATTTATACACCCTTTAGAAAAAGAATTAGAACTACAAGAGGATGAAGTTGTAGAATTCTTAACTCATGATGAGGCAATTAGTAATGCTCCAGAGTCTAAAGGTGGAAAGTTCGTAGTTCCTCCTTCGATGGAATAGTTATGGATGCTTCAAATTTATCTATTAGAGAAATAAACTCACTGTTTACAAAAAAAGAGTTAAAACCATCTGAATTGTATTTAAAAGTATTTGAAAATGCTGCAAATTCAGAAGCAGCACTTCATGCACATCTAACACTTTTTGAAGAAGAAAATATAAAAAAAGCTGCTGAATCTGATAAAAGATTCAACAATGGTGAATCAGATAGTTTATTAGATGGAATACCAATTGCAATTAAAGACAATATCAACATAAAAAATTATAAAACTACATGCTCATCAAAAATGTTATCAAACTATACATCTCCGTATGACGCAACAGTAATTGAAAAACTTAAAGAGCAGAATACTTTGTTTACGGGTAAAACAAATCTTGATGAATTTGCGATGGGCTCATCCACTGAAAACTCTGCATTTGGCCTTACTAAAAATCCGTGGAATATAGATTATGTTCCCGGAGGGTCTTCTGGAGGTTCAGCCGCATCTGTTGGTGCAAGATCATCAATTGCAGCACTTGGAAGTGATACTGGTGGATCAATAAGACAGCCTGCGTCTTTTTGTGGTTTAGTAGGTTTTAAGCCGACATATGGAACTGTTTCCAGATTTGGTTTGGTGGCTTTCGCATCATCTTTAGATCAAATTGGTCCAATTACAAAAACGGTAGATGACTCAAGAATTATTTTTGCCTCTATTTCTGGTGAAGATAGTCGTGACGCTACTTCAGTTATTAATAATCAATTAGATATTCCAAGTGACAACACTGCCACAATTGGAGTGATAAAAGAATTAATGGAAGACGGCATTTCTGATGAAGCTAAAAATGAGGTTAATAAAGTCGTTGAAATTCTTAAATCTAAAGGGTACAAAGTTAAAGAAATCTCAATACCAATAATCAAACTTTCTATCAGTATCTATTATTTAATTGCACCAGCTGAGTGCTCAGCTAACCTTGCGCGATTTGATGGTGTTAGATATGGATTAAGAGTAGATGGAAATACTAGTTATGAAATGATGGAAAATACCAGAGCCGAAGGATTTGGTGCTGAAGTTAAAAGAAGAATTCTGTTAGGAACCTATGCACTGTCAGCAGGATATTATGACGAATATTACGGAAAAGCTTTGCAGGCAAGAAAAGAAATGATTGATGAATTTGCTAAAACATTTAGAGATGTTGATTATTTGATTTCACCAACAACTCCCACACAGGCTTTCAAGTCTGGTGAGAAAACAAGTAATCCATTAGAAATGTACATGTCAGATTTATGCACAATTCCAGCTAATTTGGCTGGCCTTCCAGCAATAAGTATTCCTACTGGGCTCAGTAAAGATGCATTACCTCTTGGAGTGCAAGTAATGAGTAAGCCATTATCTGATAATTCACTTCTAGATTTTTCAGAAATAATTGAAAATGAAGTTCAATTTGATGGACAACCTAAAGGATGGTTGTAATGTCTTTAAAACCTACAATAGGCATTGAAACTCATATTGAGTTAAATACAAACACAAAAATGTTTTGTAGGTGTGCAGTTGTTGATACTGATGAGCCAAACATAAGCTTATGTCCAACCTGTATAGGCTTACCGGGTGCTTTGCCTGTGCCAAACAAAAAAGCTATAGAATATATTACCTTACTTGCTCTTAGCACTGGTTGTGAAATAACAAGTAAAGGTATGTTTCATCGTAAAAATTATTTTTATCCAGATTTACCAAAAAACTATCAAATCTCTCAATTTGATTTACCAGTTGGACTTAATGGTGAATTGGAAATAGTTATTGATGAAAATAAGGATTATATTCAAATTGAAAGAGTTCACATGGAAGAAGATACAGGTAAATCTTCGCACAGTGGAACAGGAAGAATTGAATCAGCAACCAGCACTGCTCTGGATTTTAATCGTTCGGGCGTACCTTTAGTCGAGATTGTTACTAAACCAGTAATTTCATCATCAAAACAAGCTGTTGCTTACATAGAAGAGCTAAGGCAACTATCAATAGACTTAAATATTTCAGAAGGTCGTCTAGAGAAAGGGAATTTAAGATTTGATGCAAACATATCAGTAGCGCCTGAAGATAGTGCTGAACTAGGAACAAAAGTAGAGATAAAAAACATGAACTCTTTGCGATCATTAGAAAGAGCAATAGATTATGAAATACAAAGACAAACTAAAGCGCTTGAAGAGGGAATTGAAATAGTTCAGGAAACTAGACATTGGGATGAAAACAAAGAAATAACTAGCACAATGAGGTCAAAAGAAGGTAGTGCCGACTATAGATATTTTTCCGATCCCGATCTCCCTAATATGTTTTTAAGTGAAGAGTTTATTAGAGAAGTTGAAACACTAATGCCACTTCTTCCAAAAGCTCAAAGAGAGGAATTAATGACAACAGGTCTTTCTTTGAGCCAGTCAAATATATTAAGCAAAAGCGATGAGTGGATTAAAAAATTGTATGTTAAAGTTTTTGACCAAACAAAAGACTCGATAGCTTCTTACAATTGGATTACAGGGGAGCTTCAGGGACAAATGAGGAAGGCAAATATTGAAGTCCTACCAGAGTGGTTCAATGACGACTATTTGCCAGAAATTATTGAATTAATTAAAAGTGATAAGGTATCTTTTACATCTGCAAAAATTATTTTGACTGAAATCTTAACTACAGATACCACTCCAAGTAAAGTAGCTGAGCAGAAAAATCTTTTCCAGGAAAATGACTCTGAAAAAATCTCAGAAATGATAAATCAGATTATCCAAGAAAATCAAGATTTAGTCGACCGAATTAAATCAGGTGAAGATAAACTAGTAGGTTTTCTTGTTGGGCAACTTATGAAAGAATCTAATGGCTCTGTTAATCCAGGAATGGCTAAAGAATTATTGCTTAAAGAGTTAGAAGGCTAACTTGGTGTACTATCGTAGCTGATAGTAATCCTAATAAACCAGCCCCTAAATCATCATACAGAACACCGAGCTTTCCTGGGTAATCTTCTAACTGTGACACAAATTTTGGTTGTTTTAAAATATCACTTGCTCTAAACACAAGAAACCCTGCAATTAGAGGTAACATTTCTGAGGGTGAAGCTAAAGTCACTAAACTCATTCCTACAATTTCATCTAAAGTGATCCAACTCGGGTCGTCATCAGCAAAATAATCTTCCACTGAATAGAAATAAATTAAAAGTAATGATACAAATACAATTGATAATTCAAGTACGTTTAGATTTAAGAAATAAACCAGAACCGTGAAAATTAAAGGTGCTAACGTTCCACCACCTTTTTTATTGCCAAAAATGTTTTGCCAGACTAGCCCAACACCAAATCCTGATGCCAAAAATCTTTTCACAATTGAATAATAGTATTTTTTATAGCTTCAATGATAAAAAGGACTATTATTTGTTATTAATAATGGAAAAGTCAAAATTTATTTGGATGAATGGTGAGTTTGTTAACTGGGAAGATGCAACAGTTAGTGTTATGTCTCATACCTTACATTATGGTACTGGTGTTTTTGAGGGAATTAGAGCTAGGGAGTGTCCGAAAGGGACTTCTATTTTTAGACTAAACGATCATGTAGATAGATTATATAATTCTGCAAAAGCATATAACATGGATATCCCATATGATAAAGAAGTAATTACCCAAGCAATTAAAGATTCTGTACATCTAAATAATCTAACTTCTGCATACATTAGGCCTTTAGTATTTTTTGGAGAGGGCGAGATGGGGATTTTACCAAGCAATGTACCTGTATGTGTCTCTATTTCTGCATGGAGTTGGGGGGCATATCTTGGAGACAAAGCTGGAGAGAACGGTGTTAAAGTCTGTATCTCAAAATGGAAAAGAATCAGTCCAGAAAGCTTTATACCAACAGCAAAAGGCGTAGGTGGTTATATGAATTCAACACTTGCAAAAATTGATGCTGTAAACAATGGGTATGATGATGCAATCATGTTTGGTGATGGCGATGTTGTAGCAGAAGGTAGTGGACAGAATTTATTTTTAATAAAGGATAATATAATAACCACACCTCCTATTGAAACAGGCGCATTGGGTGGGATTACTAGAAAAACAGTAATTGAAATAGCTAATAATTTAAATTTTGAAGTAACTGAGCAAAATATTTCTAAAGAGGATTTACTAAATGCTGATGAACTTTTCTTTACTGGAACTGCCACTGAGGTAATTGGTGTTGTATCTGTTGACAATAGCAAAATAGGAAACGGTTCACCTGGAGATGTTACAAACGCAATTAGAAAAAAATATCTCGAAATTGTAAATGGAAATGACGCTAATTCTGATAATTATTTAACATTAGTTAAGTGAGCCAGCAACCAAATATAGAAGAAACGAATTACAAATTACAGACACTATCTGACATGCCTGTTCCAAGATCACAAGGAAAAAAAGATTTAAATAGTTTACTAAAACATCCATATGAAGATTCATTCTCAATACCGAGTCCTGATAGTGGTTATGCCTTGAAATTAATAAAAAAATATTAACATTTTTGGAGTTCTCATCATAAGAAAAAGTTAATTACAAAAATTATTTCAAATTTAGTAATTTATCAAGCATCAT
>JADHQS010000007.1 GCA_016777845.1 Candidatus Actinomarina sp.
CAACTACTTTACAAGTTGTAGCTCTCTAGTAAAGAGCTTAATTCCATCCAGTCGTTTAAATCTTTTGTTCCAGCAACTGGTCTATTATAAGGGCGAACAAATCTAAGAATTAATTTTTCAGGCACATGTTCAACAAAGTTTTCTAATTGATGAGGAGCATCATCAATGTATACATCACAGCTTATATTCCACTTATCTTCAATAAAATGAATTTCTTTAGAAGGAACTTTGTTTTCTCCTAACCAAATAAGTGTATCGTGAATTGACCACCATGGTTTAGAAGACAAGATTACAATTTCATGACCTGCCATAGACAACTCAACTAGTACCTCAACTGCATTGTCGTATGTTCTTAAATTTCTAAATATAGAAGAACCATTAAAATCTTTTGCCCAATTCCAAAAATCATTTTCTTCCTCGAAGTGAGTGAGAGGTTTTGATAAGCCCCATTCAGTAATATCTTTTTCTGCAATCTCTTTTCCAAAGTCTTTTTTGTATTGAGATGTCCATCCGTGAGTAAAGTCTGCTACAACCCCATCTAAATCAACACCTATTCTCATTTGACTTAGTCTAATTGTATGATGCATTATGGAAAGTAAAAGGTAGTAACATTTATTAATATGCAAGAAGCACTCTACAGAAAATATAGACCCAGCTCTCTAGAGGAGTTAGTTGGGCAAGCTGATGCTGTGCAACTTATTCGTGAACAAATAAAAAATGGTAACTTAAGCCATGCGTACTTATTTTCAGGACCAAGAGGGGTTGGTAAAACTTCTTTAGCACGCATTATTGCAACAACAATTGGATGTGACCCAGTATTTGATATTACCGAAATAGATGCAGCATCTCACAACAAAGTAGACGATGTTCGAGAGCTTAACGACAGTGTTAATTTTATTGCAAGCAGTCCAGGAAAGAAAAGAGTATTCATCCTTGATGAAGTGCATATGCTTTCCAACGCTGCTTCGAATGCATTTTTAAAAACTCTTGAAGAACCACCTGAGCATGTAATTTTTATACTTGCAACAACTGAACCAGAAAGAGTAATTGAGACAATTAGAAGCAGAACAACGCAAATAGCATTTAAAAGAATAAAAAATTCTGACATAATAACTTCACTTGAAAAGATTGGTAAGGCTGAAAATATTAATTTATCTAAAGATGTTTTAGAGTACATTGCCAATCAGAGTGATGGCTCATTAAGAGATGCCATTAATCTTTTTGAACAGACTTTCTCAACTTTCGGCAACAAAGCCACCATGGAACAACTTTATAGTATTTTAGGAAAGGTTACGACAACCGATTTACTTCAAATATTAGAAGCAATGGGAACCCAGGATACTGCAACTGTTCTCAAAGTGCTAAGAGCAAATTATAAAAACGGATTACAGGCAATTGATATCTTAAATTCAATAACAGATCTTTTTAGAAATTTATTTTACTTTAAGTACCTACCTGATGATGAAAGCTTTACCTCATTAGGTGATTCTGAAAAAGATTTAATCAAAAACTGTAATGATATTATTTCTGCTAAAGATTTATCAAGAATTTTAGATATGCTTGATGAGATTAATCAAAGTATTAAAACTTCACCCTCACAAGAATTAAAGTTAGAACTATTTTTAGTAAAACTTATTAAACCACAATTGGCGACGGATATTAAGTCTGTGAGTAGAAGAGTTGATATGCTAGAAAAGTATGGTGTATCAGAAAAAATTTCTGAAAAGAAACAAACATCTCCAGATAAAAAAAAACTAGCTAATGAAAAAGTAGCTAAAGATAAACCTAAAAAAGAAAATACTAAGAAATCAATTGTTAAAAATGATATTGAGAACTTCGATGTTTATTGGCCAAAAATCCTAGAGGAGGCTAAGTCGATCCTTACACCAAGAAAATACTCTTACCTAACACTTGTAAAACCTGAGGTAATAGATTCAAATAATTTAACTCTATATATAGATAGTGAAAACGAATATTTGATATCTGAACTTCGTAAGTCAGATGAAATTATTGAATTAATTAAATCAAATGTTACCCAGAAAATGGGAGTAGAGGTAACTGTTGCTATTCAACCGCATGAAGGATTGCAAAATAATAATCAAACAAGTAAAGATGTACAAAGTAACATTAGTGAGATTTTTGATGTTGAGAGTATTGATTAATTTTCTTTAAGATTTAATTCACTTAACGCAACTGTTATTCTTCTTGAGCCTTGATTTTGAGCACTTTTACATAATTCAATAAAACTCCTTAACTCACCAGTTCGAAATTTTTTTAACTCATCACCAGATTCGATTTTTGTGTTTCTTTCTCTTTCCAAAAGTTTTATTTCTATCTCTTTTGCTCTAGCAAGGTAAGTGCTGCTTACCTCGAATAAAGTATCTACCCCATCAGCTATTGGTGGATTAATGTGTCCCATAAGAACATCAATATACTCTTTTATTTCATCGTGCAAATCTTGGGCACTAGAGAGACCTTTTTTTATTGGAAATTTTTGCATTATCTTCTTTTAGCTATATTAATATACTCAAAGTTTAGCAAGCCTAATGAGACAAAAATCATTACAGGTATAAGTAATAAGCTAAAAATTAAATTTAAAATTCCAGAAAATGAAACTGCGATTCCAAAAACAAAATAAACTAAAACAAGAATCAATGCAATTTTAGAAAACTCTACTACTAAATTTTTATTAAAAATATTTTCCGAATTAAATTTAATCGACACGAGTAACACTATGCAGTATATGTATAAGGAAAAAATTATAATCCATGCATATGTCTGAGAATTACTTGCAGCATTAAAAAGTATGATTGAAGTTAAAAGAGTAATAAAGCTACCCGTTACTACAGGAAACCAAAATTTTTGCTGGACATAATACGATCTTGTAAGAATCTGGTTGATAGACCAAGGAATTATTGCAAGAGAAATAATTACAAATACTCCGCTAACTCGAGCTGTATCTGTACTTGTAAAAGCTCCTCGTTCATAAATTATTTTTATTAAGTAATCTGCATTTACAATTGCACCAACCATCAACGACCCACCAATTAGAAACAAATAAGATAGTTGTTTTTTTACTAGTTTAGATAATTCATCAATTTCGTTTTTTTGATAAAGCCTAGAAAGCAACGGATAGCTTGCCACTCCAACTGCCTGAGCAATAATACCAACAGGAAGAAGTGCTATCCTCCTGGCGTATCTAAACGTTGCAACACTTCCAGCCGTAAGAAATGTACCAAAAATTCTAAATAGCTGCTCATCAATTACTGCAATTGATTGACCAATAATTAATGGGAATGAAATAACAATGTATTCTTTCAAGTGTTTTATTTTTGGAAAGAGAAAATAGAAATTTAATCCTGATTTTTTTGCACCATAAATCTGAATTATAAAATGACCTATTATTGAACCAATTAATGTTCCAAGAGCAAAACCTTCAACAGTCGCTTCGGGGGATGATGAATTTATCCATCCAAATAAAATAATTGTTGAGTTATAAACTACTGGCGCAAGCGCCGCATATTTAAAGCTGTCATGAAAATATTGATATGACATAAGTATTGCTCCAATAAAGAAAAATACCTGGCTAAAGACAATTGGAGTAAATACCTTTGTAAAAAAATCTAATGACTCGATCTCTAAAAACTCAGCAAATTGAAATCTGAAAGAATATGTTATCACTGAAAAAAGTACAAAAACCATTGAAAGCCCGTAAAGAATTGAAAGAAAATATTTTTCTAACTCTTCTTTGTCTTTATTACTCATTATGGGTATTAATGTGATTGCTAGATAACCTCCAGCAGAGAGATAGAAAAGAAAGTCAGGAATTATAAATGCTAAGTCCAATGCATCTGTAGCTTCAGAAACTCCTGCCCAGTTAGCTAGAAGTACTTCCCTAAAAAATCCAAGCACTCTACTTGCTGCATAAGAAAAAGTTATTATTGAGATGGATCCAATTAATTTTTTATAATTTTGCATGCAACTCTTTCATTTTAGATAGTAATTCATAGGGAACCTTTATTGGGGAATTTTCGTACCCTATACCTAATAGATTGTTTGGTTTCCTACTTCCATGAAAATCACTACCACCTGATACTAAAAGTTTTTGATTTTCACACACTTCTAGCAATGTATTGATGGTGTTATGAGAATATCCTGGATAATAAACTTCAATTCCGTCAATATCCATATCTTTTAGTGTCTGAATATAATTATGAAATTTATTATCTATCCAATTGTCTGACTTTGAATATAATTTATCGCTCATAAGAGTATGAGGATGAGCAAGAAACACTAAGGATTTTGATTGCTTTGCTAAATTTATAATTTCTTTGATGCCCAACTGGTGATTATCAATCCCATCTATTTTTCCATTACCGAGATATTTTGAAAAAGCCTCAGAAATGTTTGAAACATAATTTTTTTTAACCATAAGTTCTGCAATATGAGGCCTTCCAGGTACTTTTGTCTCTAAGCTATCAAGATCTTTTTTATCAATATAAATTTCAAATTCTTCCAAATTATCAATAATTGAATAATTTCTTTCAATTTTATTTTGCCTCAATTCAATGAGTTTTTTATCTAAGGGCGACTCTTCATTAAGAAAATAAACCAATAGATGAGTACCACCAAATTTATTAGTATCATCAAGAAGATCCCAACTTACACTTATTTCTACACCTTGGATTATCTCTATTTTGTTTTGTTGAGGAACCTTAGTGAGGTATTCATGGTCTGAAATACAAATAGCCTCTAATTGTAGTTCTATAGAGGACTCAATAATAGCTTCAGTTGAGTCAGTTCCGTCAGAATTTACTGAGTGAACATGTAAATCGATACTCATAAAACAAGAGTACTAGGGTCTTTAATTCTTTAATAAATTAATTAGAATGTTTCCAATGAGTTTAATAGTTCAAAAATTTGGTGGTACGAGTGTTGCAGATACAAATTCACTTAGAATTGTTGCTGAGAGAATTATCGATTGCAAGAAGAATGGTAATGATGTAGTAGTGGTTCCATCTGCAATGGGTTCCAGCACAGATGAATTAATTCAACTTGCAAATGATCTCTCAGAAAACCCAACACCTAGAGAACTGGACATGCTCTTGTCAGCAGGTGAAAGAATCACAATGTCTTTATTATCAATGCATCTAAATAGTCTTGGATATAGCTCTTTTTCTCTTACTGGTTCACAAGCCGGGATAATTACAACATCTAGACACGGACAAGCTGAAATAGAGGAAATAACTGGTGAAAGAGTTAAAGAAGGCTTAGAAAACGGTGATATTGTAATTGTTGCTGGGTTTCAGGGGTTTAATAGAGACACTAAAGAAATAACAACTTTGGGTAGAGGAGGTTCTGATGCAACTGCAGTTGCACTTGCTGCTGCTCTTGGAGCAGAGAGATGCGAAATATTTACTGATGTAGAAGGAGTATTTACTGCAGATCCGAGAGTGGTTAACTCTGCTGAATTAATTCAGGAAATTACTTATGAAGAAATGTTAGAAATGGCTTCTTCAGGCGCTGGAGTTTTAATGGCTAGGTCTGTAGAATTCGGCAGAAGGTATAATGTACCAATAATTGTAAAATCGACATTTACAAACAATGAAGGTACTGAAGTAAAAGAGAAAGTTATGGAAGAAGCATTAGTTAGCGGAGTCACTCATAATACTAAAGAAGTTAAATTTACTCTTTTTGAGGTACCAGATCAACCAGGAATTGCAGGAACAGTTTTTGGTTCATTATCCGAGATCGGCATCAATGTTGATATGATTGTCCAAAATGTGTCCAAAGACTCTATTACTGATATCTCATTTACCGCACCTACCGAACAAAAGAATGCTGTTGAAGACATGTTAAAAAATATTGCTACAGAACTTGAAGCCAAAGGTTATGATGTTGATGAAAATGTCGCAAGAGTGTCGATAATCGGTGCTGGGATGAAATCAGAATCAGGAGTTGCATCAAAAATGTTTAAAATATTAGGGGAAAACTCAATAAATATTTCAATGATTTCAACATCCCCTATCAGAGTTTCCTGTGTAATTGACAGTAAAGACATAAACGCTGCTTTGGAAGCTTTACATAAAGAATTTATAGAAAAAAAATGAAGATAGCAATTGTTGGTGCAACAGGCCTTGTTGGCACGAATATTATAAATTTATGTGAACAATATTTCGATGCAGATGTTGAATACTCATTCTTTGCTTCAAAATCCTCAGAAGGAAAAAAAATAAAAATTAACGACAAAGAGGTAACCGTTAAAGAACTTAATAAAGAAAATATTGGAGAATACAACATTTCACTATTTTCAGCTGGTGGTGAAAGGTCTAAAGATTACGCACACAATTTCATAAAAAAGGGTTCTTTTGTAGTAGACAACTCATCAGTTTTTCGAATGAATGATGAAGTTCCTCTCGTTGTGTATGGAATCAATGAAAACATAATCACAGAAGAATCAAAACTGATATCTAATCCAAACTGTACAACAATGGGATTAGTAATGGCTTTAAAGCCCCTACATGATAAGTACACTTTATCTTCCATGACCCCGGTGGCTTATCAAGCAGTATCTGGATCAGGATCTGAAGCCATAAAATCATTAGAAAAAGAGACTTTATTAGGTGATAAATTAGATGCAAATTATCAACAAGCTTATTATTCAAATCCAATTGCCCGGAATGTTATTCCTCTTGCAGGGAGCTTAACTGACAACGGATACTCTGATGAAGAAATGAAATTTGTCCATGAATCAAGAAAAATACTTTCAATTCCAGACTTAGTTGTTGAACCATCTAATGCAAGAGTTGGAGTAAGAACAGGTCACGGAACTTTTTGCTCTGCAGTGTTTGAAAATGAAGTTGATTTGGAGGAATGCACTGATTTACTAAACAATTTTGAGGGTGTTGAAGTCTGGAATGATTCATTACCGACACCACTAGATGTAGAAGGCAAAGATGAGGTCTTAGTTTCAAGACTAAGACTAGGTCTTTCATCAAAAAATATTTTAAACTTTTGGGTTGTATCTGACAACCTTTTAAAAGGAGCTGCATTAAATGCTGTTCAGATAGCTAAGTTTGTGGAAAAATTATGATTTCTACTAATGAAAACCTAGCTAAAAAACATAGAAAAATATTAGGGCCACTAGGAAGGTTATTGCTAAAAGTTTTTAGAT
Organism: Candidatus Actinomarina sp.; assembly: GCA_016777845.1. Classification (GTDB taxonomy): domain Bacteria; phylum Actinomycetota; class Acidimicrobiia; order Actinomarinales; family Actinomarinaceae; genus Actinomarina. Next base: position 7,175 of record JADHQS010000007.1, read on the forward strand.
GGGAAATTAAAGGAAAAATTCCTGATTTAGAAAAAATTTTAATTATAGGCATTCCTCATACAGCCATGAGGGACGCTTGGTATGGTCTATTAGCTGTATGGGCGTTAGATTTAAAAATCAATTTTTTTGGAGCAGCTTGGGTTTTTACCAGGCTTCCTAGTTTATTTACCATCTCTAAAAATCTAGATAGGCAGGGAATTCCATGGCCGTTATGGTGGTTGCAAAAGTACATGCTACTGAAGCTGGGAGGTATACCTGTTTATCGTGTCAATTCTAAAGGATTGATTAGAGGGGCAGTTGAAGAATTCAAGAGTATTGATAATTACATTTTAGTTATTGCTCCCGAAGGAGGAGTTGAACCTGTTAAGGAATTTAGAAGTGGATATTATTACCTTGCAAAAGGATTAAATATACCATATGTTCCAATTGAGATTGACTTTAAAAATAGGTGTTTTGGAATTCTAGAGCCTAGATATATTACCGGTACATTTGAAGAAGAATCAGAAAAAATAGCTAACTTATTTAATGGAGTTGAGGGTGCAACTAGAACTTTTAAAATGTAATAAAGAATGGGATAAATAAACTCAATATGTAGTTTCCAACTGGTATTTCCTTTAATCCCAATAAATTAATTCCCACACCTACGAGCAGAACTCCACCTATACCAGCAATTGAATCTGCTACAACTTGGTCAATAGACCCTCCAAGGCCTAATGCACACAAAGTAAAAAATCCTTGGTAGATAAGAATTGATATCCCAGAGTATCCTGCTCCTATTCCACCACTCGAAGTTAAGAAAAGCACCAGAAAACAGTCGAGTGCTGTTTTAATTAAAAGTAATTCGATATTCCCATCTACTACATCGAGAAAAGGACCAACAATTGCGAGAGGACCAGTCACTACAATTAGAGATGCAGTTAAATAGCTTTCAATAAACTTATTTTTTTTGGAACTGTCTTTTTCAAATTTATTATGTAGATATTCTCCAAAACTTTTTATTCTCTCTTCTATTCTTAGGTAAGAACCTATAATTGCACCAATTAATACTGCTACTAATGTAAGTAAAAACTCAGGACTTTTTAACGATTCCCTTATCCCCAGTGTTAGAACAAGGAGGCCTAATGGTAATAAATTATTTTCGAAATTTTTAATTTCTTTTTTAACGAATAGCCTTGTTAAAACTCCAACACCAATTACAGCAAAGGAATTTATTAGTGTACCTATTCCTGGAATCATTATTTTTTAAAGTCAGTATGACTTCTACTTGGAGTGGGCCCTTCTTGCCCTTGGTATTTACTTCCGTAAGTTTCTGATCCATATTTAGATTCTGAAGGCGAATTCAGATAGTAAAAAGAAATTTGACCAATCTTCATCTCAGGATAAATTTTTATTGGAAGATTTGCTACGTTCGAAAGCTCAAGTGTTAAGTATCCAGAAAATCCAGGATCAACAAAACCTGCTGTTGAGTGAATTAGTAAACCAATTCTTCCAAGTGAACTTTTTCCTTCAAGTCTGGCAACAACTTTATTTGAAAGAGAAACTTTTTCGAACGTAGTTCCAAGTACAAATTCTCCAGGATGAAGTACAAATGGCTCTTCTACAGTTGCAGTTACAAGTGAAGTCAGATCATCTTGTTGAGCTTTGGGATCAATATGTGAATATTTATGGTTTTCAAAAACTCTAAAATCAGCACCTACTCTTAGATCTATACTTGAAGGTTGGATGTAATCCTCAATTAATGGTGATATTTCAATTTCGTTGTTTTTAATTGAGTTTTTTATATCTATATCTGATAACATTTTTCCTCTTACTCTTTGAATATAATAATCGTTTTATAAAAAATTATCTGTTTATTAAAGATGCAATAGACCAGATAGTTATCAAAAGACCAACCCCAGTTAAAAAAATAGTCCTTCTTAAATACATATTCTCTCTTTTATGATTCTTATTAAAAAAAGCTGCGAGGTTTCCTGCAACCATAGCTGCTCCAACACCTAGCAAAAGAAGAATAATTGTTAAATCTAGTGCAAATGGATCATTCATAACTTATATTATGATAATGAATATGATCAAAGCTAGTGAAGTGATTGAAATATTTTTAAAGTATGGCATTTCAAACTCAAAAGATGAAAGTAAATATGAGATTTCAGAACTAGATGGTATTACAAACACAAGCTATGTAATAGATCTAGATAATGAAAAATACGTTTTAAGAATACCTGGTGAAAACAGAGATGTAATTAATAGAAAATCTGAAAAACAAAATACATTAAAAGCACAGGAATATGGATTGACTTTACCTTATTTAATTTTTGATGACGATACAGGTGTAAAAATTTCCAAATATTTTGATATATACACATATAAATCTTCTGATTTTAAAAACGAAAATATGAGGAAGGAAGCCTTCAGAAAACTATTTGATTTACATAATTCAGACTTAGTTTTTGATAATAATTTTTCACCGCTCAATGTGTTTAGTCAAATCGCTGATATTTCTAATTTAATCGAGAAAGAAGCAAGAGAAGTTGGATTTGAGATTATTAAAAAAATTAATGAAATTGGTATTAATAATGAACCTTGTCACCAAGATCTTTATTCAGGTAATTTTGTAATACATGATGACCAAACGTATCTAATTGACTGGGAATATTCCTCGATGGGGGACAAGTATTTTGATTACGCAGACTTGTTTTGGCAAAATGAGTTCGACTTGGATAAGAATATGCGTCAACAGGCACTTAATGAAATTAATATTCAAAAACAAGATGAAATCGAAAAGTTTGAATACTTTGAAATACTATCCATGATTACCTGGGGATTATGGGCATTAAAACGCACTCCAGAAGATAATGATGGTAAAAACGCTTTATTAAGAGCAATAAATCTTGGTACTGATAAAAAACTTTAAAAAGATTTTCAATTAATCATAAAAATCCGTTAGACTTTCGCAGTTAGGAAAAAAGGAAATAAATTTAATTTATGGGATCTTTGATTAAAAAAAGACGTAAAAAAATGTCAAAACACAAATATCGTAAACGTCGTAAATCAAATAGACATAAGAAGAAAAACGTTTAGTTAAATTTCTCTCTCTTCATTTAAAAAATCTTCAATTTGTTGGACAAGATTATCCTCTGAAAAGTTATCTTCAATGCTTACGTCTGCTTCTTCTAATTTAGAAACATATTCAGCTAAATCTTCAGAGTTTTCCATAGCTTTGTTAATTTTAAGTTCAAATTGCTGGCCTTCACTTTGAATACCAGAGTCATCAATTTCAATTCTTAGTATTTCAGAAGTTTTATTAAGTAGTGCGCTCATTCCCTTAGGATATCCTCCGCTACTCAGATAGTGAGGAACTGCTGCCCAAAGGCCTGCTGTTTCAATACCACTGTCTCTGAGTGTTTGACCCACCACACTAGTTATGCCTGTAGGTCCAGAATAGTTTGGATTTAACACATTGTGTCTTGAGTGAAATGTTGGATCTCCACTAACACCAAATATTGGAACTGGTAGGGTGTGTGCTACTTGTCCAAAAAAAGCACCTAAAGTTACTGCCCTCTTAACCCCAAGCTCAAGCAAGGTATCTGAAATATTTCTTGAGTAATCTTTCCATTTCATTGACGGTTCTTCACCAAAGACAAGAATTAAGTCACTTTTTAATTTGTAGTCTTCAATAGAGTAAAAAGAAGTTTGTGGCCAGTGAAAATTTCTTTCTCCATAATCTTTAACTTCAACAATTGGTCTTCTCATTTGATAGTTGTAATAAGAGTCTGAATCTAGCTCAGCAAAAGGTTCGACGTCATAGGTACTACTTAAATTTTCTACACAACTAGTAGCAGTGTTACCAGCATCACTCCAGCCCTCGAATGCAAGTATTGCTACAGGTTCTGATAAAAGTGGCTTTCTATACCAAACTACATCTTCCATATTTGAAGATTAATGTAAAAATAGATTTATTTAAGATTAAATTTTAGAGTTTTCTTGAAGAGTTTATTACTACTGAGATACTTGAAAGGGCCATCGCTAATGCTGCTAAATTAGGTGTAATTAGACCAACAACCGCAATAGGTATCATGAGTGTGTTATAAATAAAAGCGAGAAAAAGATTTTGATATATTCTATATTTTGATTTTTTTGAAAGATTAAATATCTCACTCAAAGTTTCTAAACCTCCTTTGTGAATTAATATATCCCCAGAAACTTGTGCTATCTGGCTACTAGAAGAGGTAGTTACTCCAACATCAGCCTGTTTGATTGACGGTGAATCATTAACTCCATCACCAACAAAAATTACCCTTCCATCTTTTTGGATATCTTTTACAAAGTTAAGTTTTTCCTCAGGGCTTTTATCGGAATAAAATTCTTTTATGTTTTGTTCTTCAGCAAATTTTTCTACATTAACTTTTTTATCACCAGAAAGAATAATGATGTTCTTCTCTTTTTTAAGCTCTTTTAAAAAATTGTTAGATACAGATGATTCTTCATCTAGATTTAAAAAATAATCTTTATCATTTATTGTTACTTTAAGAGATGAGTCATTACTCTCTTTGTTTTTTTCAATTTTAATAAGTTGCTCTTTAACAATACCTTCAATTCCAATTCCAGGTTTTTCTTTTACATTTGAAGCAGGTAGAAGGGGTAAATCCTCTAACTCTGCTTGATAAACAATACTTTTTGCAATTGGGTGTTGAGAATAATTTTCAAGACTTGCGATCAACTGCAAAACATTACTTCTTGTGATAGTTTCATTAGGCATTTGAATTTCCCTGATTTTAAAAATACCGGAGGAAAGAGTACCAGTTTTGTCAAAAACCATAGTATTTATGTCACCAAACTTTTGAAGAATATCAAAATTCTTGAAAAGAAAACCTTTGAGTTTACTGGCTGTTGCAGTTTTAAATAACACTATTGGAGTTGCTAGGCCCAGGGCACATGGACATGCAATAACTAATACAGCTATTGCATTTTTTAAGGCGTCTATTAGGGCAACATCTTGAATTAGATACTTTACGGCAAAAGTGCTAAAACTAGTAAATAAAACAAAAGGTACAAAATACTGTGTAATTGTGTCTAGTGATTTTTGAATATCTGGTTTAGTCCCTTGAGCATTTCTGATTAAGTCCTCGATAATGTTATATGTTGATTTTTGGTATGATTCTTTTACTTCAATTTCAATATTTCCTTGTAAATTAACACTTCCTCCAACAACCCGATCTCCTTTTTCTTTCATTAAAGGAATAGACTCGCCAGTAAGAAGGCTCTCATCAACAGTAGTTTCACCTTCAATGATCTCTCCATCAACTGGAATAATTTCACCAACCTTTACATTGAATCGATCTTTTTCTTGAACGTCTTTTGTAGGTATTTCAATTATGTCTTGATCTCTATTTACTATTAGAGTTTTTGGCATACGACTTTTTATTGACTCAGATGTTTTCACAGACTCTTCTATTACTCTGTCTTCTACTGCCTTACCAATGAGTAAAAAAGACACAATAAAAGCTCCAGTATCAAGAAACATTTTGTTTTCACCTGATGTAGGACTTACTGAAGAAACCAGTTCAGCCGGTATTAGAGAAATTAACAAAGAGCTCAAACTTCCAAGTGAGATTAGGGTATCCATATTGAAATCAAGATTTTTAATTTTTTTAAATGCAGATATGTGAAAATTTCTTCCAAGAACTAAAATCACAAAAAAACCTATAAGGTATGATATTAAATCTAGACCTGCTTCAAAAAAATACCTAAGAGAAACAGTCAATAATAATGAAACCATTGGGGTAAAGATTTTAAATTTGACATTTTTTTTGGTGTTATCTTCAGCAGCTTCTTTTGCTTTGTATCCAATCTTATTTACTGATTTAATGATTTCATCAAAATCAAAACTTTCATCACCTATGACATCTACAATTGCAGATTTTAAAGGAAAGCTCACTGATGCGTCTAATACATGTTCGTTTTTGGTTAATACACGTTCAACTCTTGCAGCACAAGCCGCACAAGTCATACCATCAATGTCTAAATTGACAGATTTAACTTGATTCGACAACTGTGTAACCTTGTTCATCGAGCATGTTAGAAACAAGAGACAAATCTAAATCTGAGGAAGACTTAACCTCTACTGATTTTTGATCAATATCAACGTTGACGGTTTCAACATTTTCGAGACTATTTATAGTTGACTCAATTGTTTCTTTACAGTGCCCACAACTAATTTCAGGTACAGTAAATTTTGTTTCCATATTTATACAATAATAATGTTGTGAATATAAAATAAGCCCCTATTTTCACAGGGGCTTATTGGAAATCTCATGGGGGAGATTTCATTAGGGGGGTATTTAAAACTTAAGCAGTTTCTTGGAGAATTCTGCCTCTAACTCTAGGATATTTCACCGGAGCGTGATTGAAGCAATGGTCTCTTTTGTTATATATACTTAATTGAGTACTGCAAGATTCATCTTTACACACTCTGCCTTGGTCAAAACTTTTTGATGGCCTTATTCCACCCTTAATTTGACTAGCCTTTAATCCGTCTGTCATTTTATTCCTTTATATACTTTGTGAATATTTTCACAAGTCTAACAGTTTTATTTTAGATGGCAATTTTAATTTGACAAGTTCTTTTGAGATAAAAAAGCCTCATCGTTCCATTTTCTACCTAAAAAGTCCTTAACCATAATCTCAGCAGGTACAGTTCCTCCAGGCCTTAAAATTTTATTTTTATAGTCAACACCAACAGATTTTGACAGCACCCCTTCATTTTCAAATCTACTAAATAAGTCATCACCAATTATTTCAGCCCACAAATAGCCGTAATAAGCAGCATCATATCCACCAAGTAAATGCCCAAAAGCTGCTAGATGATTGATATCTTTTGGATATGTTATAGTTGTAACTTTTTGAGCAGAATATTCAACATCTAAAAGACTGTCTGTATAATTTTCACCATGTAAATGTTGGTCTGCAAGACCAAATGAAACCTGCCTGAGTGTAAGTAAACTAACTCCAATATTTTTTGATTTATTCAATTTTTCACATATTTCTTCAGACAGTGAATCACCAGTTTCAATATGCTTTGAAATTCTTTTCATACAATCTACTTTCCATACCCAATGCTCCATAATTTGACTTGGTGCTTCAACAAAGTCCCATTCACAGTTTGCACCAACAAATCTTGTATATTTTGATTTTCCAACTCCATTGTGTAGAACATGGCCAAATTCATGAAAAAGAGTTTCAACCTCATCCAAAGTCATTAATCCATCTCCCGTGTTCGGGTTTGGGAAATTTGCAACCATTGAGCATATTGGTAATTCTTGTCTGCTAGACCCACCAGAAGATATGTCGAATACTGCAGCGTGTGTGAATTTCCCTTCTCTTGGGTAAAGATCTAAATAAAAATATGCTAATTGTTGACCATTTTTTTCCCATAAAGACCAAAGTTCAACATCTTCATGCCATGCAGTTTCATTGGATTCAGGTTTTATCTGTAAATCAAATACTTCTTCACAGACTTTAAACATTTCAGTTTTCACATTATGTATGTAAAAGTATTTTTTTAATTCACTATTCTCAATACTGCTTACCTCACTTCTTTCTTTTGAAATAAAATAACGTACATCCCAAGGTGATATATCAGTAATTTCGATGTTATCTATAGCAAGTTCACTTTTTTCTACTTCAGCTGCTTTTTGTAATTTTGGAATCAAGCTTTCATACATTGAGGCTACATTTTTCGGCGACTTTGCCATCCTATTTTGTAATCTATATTCAGCCCAAGTTTTAAATCCAAACAACAAAGCCTTTTCATTTCTTAGTTGAACAGCTTCTTCAAGAATTGGACTATTTTCTTTTACAGATCGATTGTTAAAAGCTTTCCAAACAATTTCTCTAGTTGTCCTTATACTGCAGTTTTCCATAACAGCATTGATATCTGGATATGCCATTGTTATAACAAAACTATCATTATTTTTCCTTAAGTTTTTAAGTTCGTTTTGACTCAGTCCTTTTAGTTCATCTTCCGAAAACAAAACTTCAGTTTTATCTCTTGCAATATTTTCTGAGAAAGAAATACTGAGATCTATTAGTTTTTTTTCGATTTCCGTGAGTCTATTCTTTTTATCATCTGATAGACCATGTCCTGCGTCTTTGAAGTCAATTTCTAAATCCTTGAAAAATGTTTTCGATTCCTCATCTAAATTATTTGTTTGTATTTCTTTAATCTTTTTGTATAGACCTTGATCTTTAAATATTTCAAGTGCAAGATTTTGTATTTTTGAATCAGCTTCATTTCCAAAATCTCTTATCTTTTCATCCGGATGGACATCTCCCATAAACGCAATGCGTCCAGAAAGATCATAAATTATACTCTCTAGCTCATTAAAATTTGATAAATCGATATTTTCAGAAGATTTAATATTACTAACCAAATCTTTACATTCTTCGATTGTTTTTATTAAGTCTTCTTCTAATTTTTCTAAAGATATATCTGAATAGTTGTACACTCAACTCCTTTAACTTTTTATATGATAGTATTTAGTTATGGAAATCAAACTTGAATTTTGTGTAGTTTGAAACTACACACCTCGTGCAGTTGGCATGATTGAAGATATCTTAGAAGTTTACGGTAACAAAGTTACAAACATTCAACTAATTCCAAGCGGTGGTGGAGTATTTGAGTTCCATTTAAATGAAAAATTATTGTTTTCAAAAAAAGAACTTGGAAGACACTCAGAAGATGGAGAAATTCTCAAATTAATTGAAGAAGATCTTGGTTGAATTTACCGTTTGACTTAACGCTATTTGAAGTAATTTTTATTGCAATATTGCTTTTTATTGGCTCTGCCGTTCAAGGCGTTTTGGGCTTTGGCTTTGCTGTTATCGCTTCGCCAATAATTGTTCAAATTGAGCCTCGTCTTGTGCCTCAACTGCTCGCGTTACTTGGTTTACCTCTTGCTTTAAGAGTTTTTTACAGAGAAAAAGACGAAGTTGATTTATCTAAAGTCAAGCCACTAATTTTAGGCCGATTAATAGGGGGACCAATTGGACTCTTATTATTGTTAAACTTATCCGAACAATATTTATCAATCTCTGTAGGGCTTATTGTTTTTATAGCAGGTGCAGGCTCTTTTTTTGGGTGGGAAATAAACAGAAATACTTTGAATTCTTTTTTTGCAGGTACTTTTTCAGGTATTTTTGGGATGATCGCAGCCATTGGTGGTCCTCCTGTAGCTTTGCTTTACAGGAATACTAAATCTCAGGAATTTAGGCCATCTCTCAATAGTGTATTTAGCATAGGAATTTTGATTACATTGTCTCTTTTAATTTTTAGTGGTAATCTTTTTGTTGACCACCTACTTTTATTTATGTTATTTCTTCCAGTTGTTTTGATAGGCATAAGAGTTTCTAGCTCGCTTTTCTCAAAAGTCTCAGACAGTTTTATTGCTCAGTCAGTGACTTATTTTTCAATTATTTCTGGACTTTATGTTATTTTGAGAAGCATAAATTAGTTTATTTCAAATAGGGGGATTATTAACATATAAGCATATGTTTATGAACACCATTATTGCTGGATTGCTCTACTTTTTAAGTTTCCCTCCTTATGATTTTTGGTATTTAATATTTCCAGCACTTTATCTTTTTTATTATTCATTGCTTTCAAGTAAAAAATCTTTTCTGTCAGGGTTTATCTTTGGGTGTGTTGCTTATGGCGTGATTCTCTTAGGAATTCAATCAATAGGACTTGAAGCCTGGATACCGTTGACAATTTTAATGGGGTTGATGTATGGAGTATTCTCAAAATTATTTTCTTATCTAAATACAAAATCTGGAAATAATTTCTATGTATTATTGGCAGCGTTAGCAGTCTTCGATTTGATCAGAGCATATTTTCCTTTTGGAGGATTTCCTTGGGGTTTTCCATCAACAGTTTTACTAACAGGCCCTATAGATAGTCCATTATTTTTAAAAGTACCTTTGACATTCAGAAATTTTGGACCAACGGGATCTTCTCTTTTACTACAATCTCTTCCTTTAGTAATTGCACTTGGTGTTTTTTCAAAAAGCAAACAAAAAAATTATTTAAAGGATTACAGCGTATTTTTATTAATAATTTTTACAATACTTATTTCAAATTATGTTGTTAATGACTACAGGTACACTCAGCTAGAAACATCAGAACTCAACATTACAATCGTTCAAGGAAACAGTCCTTGTCCCGGTGCAAAAAACAGATGCAATAATGAAAGGCAAAAAATTTATGATAGCCATTTAGCTCAAACTCAATCTCTAGAAGGAAAGTTTGATTTAGTAGTTTGGCCTGAGAGCTCAACAGGGTTTAACAATGATCCAGGAGTACACAGTACAGTCCAAAATGACATTTCTACCCAAGCTTTGAGATTAGATTCATATTTTTTAATTGGGGGAGATAGGCCTGTACAAAAAGAATATTTCGAAAATTATGGAATCTTTATCAACAAAGAAGGAGAGGTTGTAGATCAATATTTAAAACAGCATCCAGTACCATTTGGAGAATATATCCCTTTTAGAAAATATTTAGATTGGATTCCTCCACTAGCACTGGTTCCTCGTGACATGATTAGGGGAGATGGTCAAAAAATATTTATGGTTAATGATACAAAAATATCAACTGTTATTTCATTTGAAGGGTCTTTTCAAAGATACATTAGGAATAGTGTCTTGGATGGTGCAGAGTTAGTTGTAATACTTACCAACCAAGCTAGCTATGGAGAAAGTGGAATGTCTGATCAATTTATATTAATGTCCAGAGCAAATGCAATTTCAAACGACAGACCAATTGTACATGCAGCAATTACAGGTAAATCAGCATTCATAGATCACAATGGAAAAGTTATTTCCAAAACTGAATTGTTTGAAACAGCAACATTAACTGAAAAGCTTGAGGCAAGAGGGACAGAAACTCCCTACAGCAAATATGGAAACTATTTAAACTATATTTTTATAATATTTGGAGCTGCTGTACTTGCTAGAAAATTTATTCGTCTAACTGGTTAAACGGTAAGTTTTTCATAGCAACTGCTTCCAAAACTCCACTTTGATAAACTCGTAGACCAAATTTGGGAAGAATTGCAAACAAGTGGTCAAAAATATCTGATTGTATTTTTTCATAAGCAACCCATTCTGTTGTATTTGTAAATGTATAGATTTCAATTGGCACTCCTTCAGGAGAGGATGGCAACTGTCTAACTAAAAAAGTCATAGTGTCAGTATTTAAATTCTTACTTTGTTTCAAATAGTTCTCAACATATGCTCGATATGTTCCTATATTTGTAAGCCTTCTTGTTTCTAATTGGTTAGAAGATTCATTATTTAATTTATTAAACTCCTCTAATTCTTTATTTTTTTCTGAAATATAATTGCCAATTGGTGAAAGCTTTTGGAGTTCGGCAGTTTCTTTTGGGTTTAAAAATTTGATACTAGAAATATCAATTAATATAGACCTCTTTATTCTCCTTCCACCATACTCAGACATTGCCCTCCAGTTCTTAACTGAGGTGTTAACAATTTTTGATGTAGGTATTGTTGTAATTGTTTTATCCCAGTTCTGTACTTTTACAGTATGTAAGGCTATATCCACTACGTCTCCGTCTGCGCCAAACTCAGGAACTTCTATCCAGTCACCGATTTTAATTATGTCGTTTTGACCAATTTGAACTGATGCCACAAAAGAAAGTATTGTGTCTTGAAAAATCAATAACAATACAGCAGTCAAAGCTCCAAGACCACTTATGTAATAAGCAACTGACTGACCAGTAATTATTGCGAAAATTATTATTGCGATGAATGAAGTGATGATAATTTTAAATATTTGAATATATCCTTTTATGGGTTTGTTTTTTAATACATCGATATTTTCAGAAACTTTATTTAACACAGTAAGCATTTCAAGAATGGTAAGACCAACGAACAAAGTAAGTAATGAATCAATAAGTCTAGAAACTATTGGGTTGGAGAATATTTCAAGATTATATTCGGGAGAAGAGGTCAGAAAGGTAAAAACTATAATTACAAGAACATATGAAAGCCTGTTTAAAAATTTTTTATCCAGAAATAAATCATCAATAAAAGTAGATGTTTTTTTTGCTATTTTCTTTAATACAGGAAAGAAGACACTTCTCAATACAAAATAAATAATTATTAAAATTCCAAAAATTATTGCAAGTGACGAGAGTTCAGAGGTTGATAAATTATTCATATTTAAATTCTACCTTAAAATCCTTTTTGTTGGCTTTTCCAAGGCTCAGGTGAATTATTTAAGAATTCGTCAACACTTGGGCCATTTAAAATTTGTAAACTTCTTTGACCTATAATATATGAAATTACTAAAAGAATTAGAGTACTTTGATTAGATGTTGCAAGTTTTATTACAACCAGTATTTCAGGATTGTTAAAGAAGTAAATTTGTAACCCAGCCTTTAGTGACAAAAAAACGGTCCATATAATTGCAACTTTTGTATAAGCAGGCCGTACTTTTGGGTGAAAATACCACCCTTTAGGCCAATTCCTAAATGCTTTTGAACTATATATGGTAAATGGCTTTCTTACTAGTATCGAAATTAATCCAAAAATTGCAATTGTTGCATCTCTTATAATTCCAGGAATGAAAAACCCAGAAGCACTTCCCTGGAGTCTTGCTAGAAGTAATGCAATAGCAGATCCAACAAATCCGTAAAAAACAAATTTTAAATCTTGCTTTCTTAGTCTTCTGTAAATTAGAAAAACAATTAGTAATCCACCTGTACTAAAGATTGCTGTATTTAAATCAACGAAGTTTGCCAACACAACAAAAAACACCGGAGCAATTACTGCATCAATTACACCTTCACTATTTGGAAGTAAATCTTTAACTTCTTCTCTTATTTCAAGAAATTTTGATTTAAATTTATCCAATTTATTGAAACTTATCTTTAAAAGTTTTTTCGTCGATGTTTTTATTAACTTGATTTTCTAAATCTGGAAATTCTAATTTAAATTCTTTTTCAAGCTCTTTTTTTAGTTCTTCAGCAGATAAATTTTTAAAAATTTCTTCTTGAATTTTTCTATATGCAGCATCTCTATCAATCCCGTTGTTCACAAGATATGAAAGATATTTTTGACTTACAGATTTATTTTTTGCATCTTCAAGGTTTTTATTTATTTGTTCATAATTTATAACTAGATTTTTTAATATTGAATTCAACTCGATACTCATAAAACTAATCAGGTGAAAAGCATCTGGGATCATAATTCTTTCTACTGAGGAATTAGAAATATCTCTTTCGTTCCATAAAACCATATTCTCAAGGCTAGTGCTCACATAAGATCTCATTATTCTTGCTAAACCGGTTATTCTTTCGCTACCAATTGGATTCTTTTTATGTGGCATTGCCGAAGAACCTTTTTGCCCATCTTTAAATGACTCGAACATTTCAGATATCTCAGAACGCTGATAACTACGTATGTTTGTAGCAATTCTTTCATAAGTAGATGCGAGTATACCAAGTGAGCTAACAACCTCCGCATACCGGTCTCTACTTACAATTTGATTTGCAAACTGTTCAGGCTTTAAATTTAATTTCTCAAGTGTAAGCTTCTCCATTTCCGAAGTAACTACTGAGTGATTTCCAACTGGGCCACTTAATTTACCAAAAGAAATATTATTTTTAGAATTCTCAAGTCGATTCAATCCTCGAGCAACTTCTAAATGCCAATTGCCAAAGATATTTCCTAAAAAAGTTTCTTCTGCGTAAACACCATGAGTTCTCCCAATAATCGAAGTATCTTTTTCTTGCACAGCTTTTTCCTGTAAAGTTGAAAGCAACTCACTTACCAAACCCTTAACATAATCAAGTGACTGCATAATTAAAACACTATTTGCAGTATCTACTATGTCTGAGCTTGTTAATCCATAATGTATCCAATTAGAACCTTCACCAACTTTTTTTTGCAATATATCAACAAATGAAGCTAAGTCGTGGTTTGTAATCTCCTCTTGTTTATACACTTCATCCTTTTGAACAACTGATTGATTTATTTTTTTTGCGATACCTTTTTCAGCTATATTTATCTCTTCTAGTGTTTCAACATATTTTTCTTGAACCAATTTCCAAGTGTCAAATTTATTTTGATCGTCCCAAATAGAATTAATTTCTGGATTTAAATATCTCTCAATCATTTTAAATTATTATATTTTCTGTTCTCTCAGGCCCTACAGAGATGAACGTAATGGGTACTTCAATAAAGTCTTCAATTGCTTTTATGTAAGTTTGTGCATTTTTTGGTAATTCTTCAAAATTCTTTACAGAGGATATATCTTCTGTCCATCCATCAAAAGCTTGATAAACTGGCTCAGCTTTATTTTGAATACTTTCTTTATATGGATAATCTGTTAAAACCTCATTTTCATACTTGTACCCAGTACATAAATTTATTTGCTCAAGTCCTGAGAGGACATCAAGCTTAGTTATAAATAGCTCAGTTAAAGAATTAACTCTTACAGAATATTTCAAAGAAATTAGATCAAGCCAACCACATCTTCTTCTACGACCTGTAACAACACCAAACTCTGCACCCTTTTCAATTAGATAATCACCAATTTCATTTTTTTGCTCTGTTATAAATGGCCCACTTCCAACGCGAGATATATATGCTTTTGTAACTCCAACAATACGATCTATATTTTTTGGACCAACTCCTGAACCAATAGCTGCATTTCCTGCAGAAGTATTCGAGCTGGTAACAAACGGATATGTTCCGTGATCTATATCGAGCAGCGTACCTTGGGCTCCTTCAAATAAAATTGTTTTATTCTCTTTAATAGCATTTTCAATTAAAAGTGAGGTGTCTTGTATATGGTTTGCAACAATGTCTCTATAACCATTAAATTCTTTAATTATCTCTTCAGCTACAAAAGGAGGGCGCTCGTAAATTTTTGTAAGAGTGAGATTGGTTTCTTCAATATTTGACTTTAATTTTTTTTCAAATACTTCTTGGTCTAACAAGTCTTGTACCCTTATTCCACGTCTTTGTATTTTGTCTGCATAACAAGGGCCAATTCCCTTTTTTGTTGTTCCTATTTTGTTTACACCTAAACTTTCTTCGATTAACTCATCAAGTAATTTGTGATACGGCATTATCAAATGTGCGTTTGGTGAAATAGCCAACTTTTTAGTATCTATGTTTTTATCCTTTAACATTTGGAGCTCTTTTTTTAAAAAGCCCAAATCTACTACACACCCTGAGCCAATCACTGGAACACAATTGGGATATAGAACTCCAGAAGGTGTTAATGACAAGGCAATTTTATCTTCTCCAACCACAATCGTATGACCAGCATTATTTCCGCCTTGAAATCTGACAACAAAATCAGCTGAAGAAGCAAAGAAATCTGTTACTTTACCCTTACCTTCATCTCCCCACTGGGCACCGAGAACTACGGTAGTGGACAATTTTTTCTCCTTAGATACAACATAAAATAATAATGCAGTTTTCTTCAAAACAGTAGAAGTTTCTTAGCCAATTTATATTTATTTGCAAATTTTATGTTTTTTTACAAAGAAATTTATTGATACAAAAAATTATGTATATTAAGTTAATTACATGCGGCTTTTAAATAAGCTGTGTACTTTTAATTAAAAGGAGATAAACATTGAATAAAAAAGCTATAGTTTCTCTTCTGGTTCTATCAATGGTATTAGTTGCTTGTGGAGACACAACTGACGAAGCTGCTGAAGAAGTAGTTGAAGAAGCAGCACTTACAACGCTTGAAGAAGTTCAAGCTAGAGGATTCCTCAAGTGTGGTGTTAGCACCGGTGCAACTGGATTCACTGAAGTAGGGGACGACGGTTCTTACTCAGGATTTGACGTTGACTACTGTTATGCAGTTGCTGCTGCAGTCTTAGGCGATTACAGTAAAGTTGAATTTAAACAACTTACTGCTGCTGAAAGATTTACAGCACTTAGCGCTGGTGAAATCGACGTGTTAATAAGAAACACAACATGGACTCAAAGCCGAGACACTGAGCTTGGTAATGATTTTGGACCAACAACTTACTTTGACGGTCAACAATTAATGGGAAGAGTATCTGATGGACTTTCTTCATCTTCAACTCTTGCTGACATTGATGGACTAAAAGTATGTACAAATGCTGGTACAACTACTGAAAAGAATATCACAGAGGGTGCTGGACTTGTAGGAGCTTCTATTGAGCTCGTTACAGTTGAGGCATTCGCAGAAGCAATCGATAAGTTTATTGCTGGTGAGTGTGATATTGTAACAACAGACGGTTCCGGATTAGTTGGTAGAAGAGCAGTCAATGACGCTCTTAATGACTGGGCAATTTTCCCACAATCACCAATTTCAAAAGAACCATTAGGTCCAACATATAGATCAAATGATAGCCAATGGGCTGACATTATTAATTGGACTGTTTATGCAACAGTTATTGCTGATGAGTACGGAGTTACAAAAGCTAACATCGATTCAGTTGATTACGAAGCTAACCCAGAATTGGGTAGATTATTTGGTAAGAATGACGGAGAGCTTCAAACCAAGATGGGTCTTAGTGCTGATGCGTATTACAACGTTGTAAAACAAGTCGGTAACTACGACGAAATCTTCTCACGAAACCTAAATCCATTAGGTCTTTACAGAGAAGGTGGAGCTAACGCTCGCTGGACAGAAGGCGGATTAGTTTACGCACCTCCAGCAAGGTAATTTTTTACCTACTTATTATTAGTAAAAGGGGCTTTTAGCCCCTTTTACTTTGAAATCAAAAGTTAACCTGATAGGATTTATTTATGAAAAATACGCTTAAGATACTATCTTTTTTTAGAAATGTAGTCTTTCTTAAGTGGTCTTCACAAATAGTATTTTTAGTAGGCCTTCTTTATATTATCTGGAGCTACATCCAAAATGCAGTTGTTAATCTTGAACAAACTAATATTGCATTTTCATGGGGATGGTTAGGAGAAACACCTGGTGTTTCCATTGCAGAAGGAATGTATACTCTCCCTAATTCAGGTCGTCAGATGCTCCAAGTTGGGATGTTAAATATGTTAAGGGTCACAGTAACGGGAATATTTGCTGCAACATTTTTGGGTACATTTCTTGGTATTGCTCGTTTATCAAAAAACTATATAGTAGAAAAAACTTCAACAGGTCTACTAGAAGTTGTTCGTAATGTTCCTCTACTAGTACAAATTTTCTTTTTTCAAGCTTTTGTACTGACTTTTCCCAGATTAGAAGTTTCTGATGCAGGAACGTACAATTTTCATGTAAGTGCAAAAGGCATTGCTTTCCCTTGGTTGAATAGGCAGCCTACTGCATATTTATTTTGGGTTTATTTACTAGTTATTTTAATTTTGGCCAACAGAATATATAAGTGGAGAGTGAAAATTCTTGAAAGAGAAGGTAGAGAAACCAGGCCTTTTCTTTGGTCAATTGGAATCTTTATAGGATTACTAATAGCAGGTTGGTATGGAGGATATCGAGTAATGGGTGTTATTGGGTTCCTAGCCAAATACATTTCAACTGGAGTCGATCTTTTGCCTGCAATTTTTTATCAGACACTGTTCTCATCAATTGCAGTGTTTATTGGTTTTAGATCTACAAAAAAATTTATTGATACCAAAAAATCAGAAGAAGCCCAAGGAATTTATAGTGACGACGATTACTTTAAGATAATATTAAACGTCATAGTTGTGCTGTTAGTCGTTGTTTTGATGTTTTCCTCTGTAGGTTTGGGGCTTTCTAACTTTTTAGTTGGTGATGAAATTGTTTTCAAAGCAGATTGGGGGGTTCCTCAATTTTTTGATGGAGTTAATAATAAACTATATTGGAACCCAGAGGCAAAAATTGTATTAGACGCACAGCTGGATGGGATGAAGAGAGCAGATATCATAAATTGGATTGCCGTTCCCGGAACTGAAGTTACAAAGGGTGATGTGGTAGCAATAGCTACTGCAAAAGATTTGAAAGGTGATTTAAATCAAGAAATTTCCATTTATGCAAAATATACAGGTGTCATTGAAGAGGTGTTTGTATCTAATGGAGACACTGTGAAAGTAGATGAAAAAACTTATGATATTCGAGTAACAGACAGTAAACCATTAGAACTATCAAGACCAAGAGTAGAGCAAATTGGAACTACTAGTTTTAAAAAATATGCTGTTGGGTATGGTAAGAGTCTTTCTGTAGGCTATTTTGCCATTTGGCTTGGGGTTGTGCTTTATACTGCAATATTTATTTCTGAAGTTGTAAGAGCTGGAATAATGGCAGTTTCAAAAGGACAGTCTGAAGCAGGCCTATCTCTTGGACTAGGACGAGGTGCCTTATTAAGGTTAGTAGTTTTACCACAAGCAATAAGGGTAATGCTCCCGCCTATGGGAAATCAGTATCTAAACCTAGCAAAGAACACGTCTTTAGGAATAGCTGTTGCATATCCAGAAATTGTTGCTGTTGGGCAAACCCTGTACAACCAAGAAGGGCAAACCTTGCCAGTTTTCTTAATTTGGATGGCATTTTACAGTACAGTAAGCTTGACTATTTCAACAATAATCAATTATTACAATAGAAAAATGAAGATAGTGGAGAGGTAATGGTTGATTTAATTAAAAAGAACTCAAAATTATTACGCGAGAGTTTGTTCTCATCTGTCGGATCTTCAGTTTTAACTATTGCTACAACCTACCTTGTAATTAATTTTTTCAGAGGAATGCTTGGTTTTGCATTAACGTCGGATAAAGATTGGCTAGCTGTATTAAATAATATGCAGTTGTACATGGTTCAAGCATATCCTGAGGAAGACTTTATTAGAGTTTGGCTTTCAGTTGGACTTACTTTTGTCCTTGCAGGATTATCAATTGGCATTTGGAGAAGTGATGATAGAGTAAAAAGTTCACAGGTATTTAATTCACTTTTTAAAGGTGGCCTAGGTGTACTTTTCTTTACAATAATTGCTCCAACAAATTCAAGCTTTATGGGAAATGATGGATCGGTTATAACAGAAGAAGTCTTTTCTATGGATACAAGATTAGGAATATTAATTCCAGTTGCTATTTTCTGTGCAATATTTTTCAGTTTGCGATTTACAAATATCGACTTTTCTGTAAATAGCTCTGATATGGTTTTCTTTTATTTATTTATTCCTGTTGCACTTCTTTGGTTTATAAAACTTCCTACTATTCAACTGGATCAAAATAATGAAAGAATCATTCCCGATCCTGTAATGCCTATCGCGGAAACTACAAAAATTCCTTGGACAGTCATCTTCGTATCATTCTTAGTTAGCTATTTTGTTGGGATGTATCTTAAAAATATAAAAAGTATTAAGTCAATCATGTCTTTATCTTGGTTTTTATTACCTCTTTTAATTTTTTCTTGGATTTTCAAAAAACCACAAATTGACATGTCAGTCGTGCTTGGCAGTGACCTTCCTGTATTTGGTGTTTTCTTACTTTGGGGTTTTCTAGTTATTACTTTTGTTAACAACACCATATTTAAAAAATATTATTCAGCTTACTTAGGGGTAACTTTTCTATTAACACTTGTTGGCGTTTTTTCTGGTTTACCAATGTTGGCTAAAACTTGTTTGCTTTTGATAGCTCTGTTCTCAGTTGTGGTGCCAGCGGTATCAACTTCCTCACAGGGTAAAAGAAGTCTATTGATCGTGTGGGCGGTTGCATTGGTTACCCTTACCTTTTTACTTAGAGGAGGAGCATCAGACTCCGGTATAGTTGTTCCTGGTTCAAGTATTTTTGGTGGCTTTTCCTTAACATGGCTACTGGCCATATTTGGAACATATGTCTCATTCCCTCTTGGAGTTTTATTGGCACTGGGAAGAAACTCAAAATTACCAATAATTAGAATTGTGTGTACTGGCATTATTGAATTAACTAGGTCTGTGCCGTATATTACCTGGCTATTTTTTGCAAGTGTTACGTTAGCAGTATTTTTACCCGCAGGAGTTGAATTTAACTTAATAGTAAGAGTCTTAATGGTGACGGCTTTCTTCAGTGGAGCATACTTTGCTGAAAATATCAGAGGAGGTCTTCAGTCTATTCCAAAAGGTCAATATGAAGCTGCTGATGCAATTGGCATGAGTCCATTTCAAAAGATTTCTTTAATCATTATGCCACAGGCCTTAAGAGCGGTTATACCTACTCTTGTCAGTAGTGCAATTACAGCTTTTAAAGACTCAAGCCTTGTAACAATTATTGGATTATTTGACTTCCTTACTATAGGAAAAACTGTTATCGGAAATCAATCTATACCAGTAAACTTTGTTGGTCATGATAGAGAGAATTTAATTTTCGTAGCAATTGTATATTGGATATTTACATTTACGCTTTCAAGAAGAAGCATGAAAGTTGAAAAGAAGTTAGGATTAGGAGAGAGGTAATCAGTTATGAGCATAATTCAAACAAAAAATGTTAAAAAATGGTTTGGAGATTTTCAGGCATTAAAAGGCATCAGTATGGATGTAGCAGAAGGAGAAGTTCTTGTTATTGCGGGACCTTCAGGTTCAGGTAAATCTACATTTATTAGATGCATTAATAGACTCGAGCAACATCAAGAAGGTCAAATAATTGTAGACGGAATTGAGCTTACTAATGACTTAAAGAATATCGAAGCAATCAGGTCAGAGGTTGGAATGGTGTTCCAAAGCTTCAATCTCTTTCCGCACTTGACTGTAATGCAGAATATTACACTTGCACAGATCTGGGTAAGAAAAAAGAATCGTTCCGAAGCAGAAGAGAAGGCAATGGAACTATTAGAGCGAGTTGGAATTCCTGAACAAGCACAAAAATTTCCAGGACAATTATCAGGTGGTCAGCAGCAAAGAGTCGCAATTGCAAGAGCCCTTGCTATGGAACCAAAAATTATGCTTTTTGATGAGCCAACATCAGCGCTAGACCCTGAAATGATTAAGGAAGTGTTAGATGTAATGAAAGAGCTAGCTAATTCAGGTATGACAATGATCGTTGTAACTCACGAAATGGGTTTTGCTAAAGAGGTAGCTGACAGAGTGATGTTATTCGATGATGGTATGCTCGTTGAAGAAAATACTCCAGAAGAATTTTTCAATAATCCTAAGAGTGACAGAACTAAATTATTCTTAAGTCAAATACTCTAAAGCTGATCCCAAAGATTCTTTTCAGCTAAGTCAATGATGGAAGCACCCATTGCGTACGCACCATCATATATCGCTTTATGACCGCCTTCAGTTAATGTAGCTGCAGCATATTCAGGTTGGTGATTAACAGCTTCTTTTTCTCCGATACTAAGCATTGGATGTATTGATGGAAAAATTTGGGAGACATTTCCCATATCAGTAGAACCCAAACCTGGCCTCGTGGCGTCTTTTTGTAAAATCATTTCTCTACCTACAACTTGAGCATTCTCCATAAAAAGCTTATACAGGGTTTCATTATTTTTAATTTCTTCATATCTGTAATCGGGTGATGTAATTTTTACACCACATTTTGTTGACATTGCTGCAGCATTAGCAAAGTTATAAAAGTCTTGTTCCAATTGTTCTAACCCTTCTTTATTAAGCGATCTTAAATACCATTCTGATTTTGTATATGATGGAATTATATTTGGTTTAAAACCTCCATCTCTAATTACACCGTGCATTCTATTAGTTAGAACCATCTGCTGTCTATATGTTGATGCGTTTATAAAAAGTTGAATCTGAGCGTCTAATGCATTAATACCCTGATCAGGTGCACCAGCAGCGTGCGCATCTTTACCAAAATACTCGACTGTGTATTGTTCAATAGTCGTAAACGTAGGATTCACCACATCTTCATACCCAGGATGAATCATCATTGAACATGAAGCGTCCTCAAACGCTCCTTCGTTAATAAGAATAATTTTTCCACCCCCACCTTCTTCAGCAGGAGTTCCTAGGAGCTTTACTCTAATCCCTAATTTTGAAGCAATGTCTTTTAGACCCAATCCAGCTCCAATAGAAGCTGTAGCAATAATGTTATGTCCACATGCATGGCCAATTTCAGGCAAGGCATCATATTCAACACATATAACTGTAAGAGGACCCCCTTCACCAAATGTAATATCAAAAGCTGTCTCAAGACCATGAGAAGGATAATTTACAGATTTTGAATTTTCTTGAATATAGTCAACTAAATATTTTGATGTTTTGAATTCTTGAAATCCTAATTCTGGGTTTTTATACATCCAATCACTGACGTCACATAAGCTTTCAAATAAACCATCCAAGCAATTTTTAAATTCATTTTTATAGCTCATGAATTGATTCTACTAAAGTAATCTTCATCGTACACACTGGAATTGTTCCAAATTATCCAATCTAAGCCTTTATCTTCTGCTGCTTTAATATTCAACCTTACATCTTCTGAAGAATGCCAAAACCCTTGAAGAAAAGGTCTCAAGCTTTTTTCCTGAACTCCTCTAGAAAGCCCATCATTTAATGATGCTGTAACAATTTCATAAGGAAAATTATTAGGATTACTGTATCCAAATGAGCCTTTGGAGTAATGAGATGGGTAGACCATAGGAGAAATAAAATCTACAGTTGTAACAATTGTTTCTAAATGTTGCCCTATTCCATTATCACTTTTTGCATTTAGGACATATCCAAATATATCTGCAGAAGTTAGACATCCATTATCATGCAACAGATCTGTAGCATTTTGAAGAAATGAGTTAATATTTTTAGTTCTGTTTGCAAAATTGCTTTCCTCATCATAGACCAAACCCTGATAACTAGTATCAGGATATCTTATATAATCAAATTGAATCTCATCAAAACCCAATAAGCATGCTTCAAGAGCAACATTTAGAATGTATTCTCTGCTTGCACTATCACTTGGATCAAGAAAGTATTGACCATCTTGGTTGTAAGGTTTACTCGTTGATATATCTTTGATAGCTGATTCCGGGTAGGTTCTGGAAAAGATTGGATCTTGAAAAGCAACAACTCGACCAATTAAATAGATGTCAAACTCTTCTTTAAAAGACTGCAAAGTTTGGGCGTCGTATTTAATTCTTTCATTTTTTAATTCCTTAATCTCGGTGATTTCACTGTCATAGAGTAAATGACCATTATCTGTTTTAACATCAAGGACTATTGTGTTTACAACAGTGCTTGACAGAATTTCTTTAATTGGATTTATTTTCTCTTCTCTTAAAAAATGATAACCACTTAGATATATTCCTTTAATGCCACTGTAAGTTGCACTAAATTCCTGCCATCTATATAAAGCAATATATTCATTAACTCCCTTTAAATTTTCGTTTTGTATTTCTTCAAAGTTATTAAATATGCTGTTGTTAATTTTTGTCAGAGCCTGTAATTGTTTACTAATTAATTGCTTTTGTTCGTCGGAAAGAGAAATAGTAGCTTGCTTTTCAAGATCTGTGCCTTCCCTTTCAAAATTTGTATTTTCGAACAATTTTTCATTTACCTCAGCAACTAAATTAAAGTAACTCATCTCATCATCATTGACAATATTGATGCTTAAAGGCACTACTAAAAATGCAAAAAGTATAATTATGAAAAAGACCCTGTTCATACTCATATTTTAGATTACTTATACTAATCTTTCATAGCTAGTTTTATAATACCTATATGAACAATCAAAACTATTTGAGAGCGGAAAAGTTTTTTGAAATACCTGT
>JADHQS010000008.1 GCA_016777845.1 Candidatus Actinomarina sp.
CATTTTCAAAATGACAATGGCTGTGCTGTTGTTAACTCAATGGTTGCAGTAGATCTTGGTGTTGATCATGTTCAGGGAACAATAAATGGGTACGGTGAAAGGACTGGAAATGCTGACCTGTGTACACTCATTCCTAACCTATCTTTAAAGCAAAATTATGACACAATACCTACAGATTCTCTTGAAAAACTAACTCAGACTGCCAACCATATTGCAGAACTTGTAAATGTGTCTATAGATTCAAGGCATCCATATGTTGGGTCATCAGCTTTTACTCATAAGGCAGGACTACACGCATCTGGTATGTCAAAAGATAGCTCACTATATGAACACATAGATGCTTCAAAAGTTGGAAATTTTACAAGAACTACAGTTTCAGAATTAGCTGGTAGAGCAAGTGTTATTACAAAAGCAGAGGAGTTTGGGTTAAGTATTAATAATGATGAAGCCAAAGATTTAATTCAACAAGTTCAAAACTTAGAGCACATTGGTTTTCAATTTGAAGCGGCGGATGCTTCGTTATTTATATTAATGAATTCAATAAAGGGAATTAAGCCAGATTTTTTTGAATTTGAAAGTTTCAGAGTTTTTTCGGAAAGAAGAAATTCAGAAAATGTTGTTTCAGAAGCTGTTTGTAAAATCAGTGTAAATAATAATAGATATGTAAAGACAGGTGAAGGAGTTGGTCCGGTAGATGCTCTCTCAAAAGCATTGAAATCAGCACTTGAAAATGACTATAAAGATATTAATAATGTGAAACTTATTGATTATAAGGTTAGAATAATTGATTCCTCTGATGGCACAGAAGCTAAAACAAGAGTACTAATTGAATTTACTGATTCAAAAAAACAATGGAGCACTATAGGTGTGCATGAAAATATTATCAATGCATCTTGGAATGCTCTTTGCGATGGATTTAATTATTATTTTATGACTTCTTAGGTAGATTTTTCACTTTAGGGATATATATACTATTTATAAGGGGAGAAATTATGAATGAAAAAATTGAAAACCTACTTAAAGAAGATAGAAAGTTTCCACCTTCTGACCATCTAGTTAAAAACGCAAATGCACCATTTTCTTGGTATGACGAAGCAATTGAGGATAGATTAAAATTTTGGCAAAAACAGGCTTTAACAAGAATCTCTTGGTTCAAAGAACCAACAGAAATACTAGATGATTCAAACCCTCCTTTTTTCAAGTGGTTTAAAGATGGCGAGTTGAACTTATCTTATAATTGCTTAGATAGACACCTTGAATCAGATGGGGATAGAGTTGCGTTTTATTGGGAAGGAGAACCCGGAGATACCCAAGAAATTACATATAAAGATCTATATGAGCGAGTTTGCAAACTTTCAAATGCATTAAAAAAACTTGGTGTAGAAAAAGGCGATAGAGTAGCAATTTATTTGGGCATGACTCCAGAAATAGTAGTTTCTATGTTGGCATGTGCCAGGATTGGTGCAGTACACTCAGTTGTCTTTGGTGGATTTTCATCTGAAGCTCTTGCAGATAGAATTAATGATGCTAAAGCCAAAACAGTTATTACTGCTGACGGTGCATGGAGAAGGGGAGATATCGTTCCTCTCAAGAATAATGTTGACGGCTCATTGGAGCTTACAGAGTATGTAGAAAATGTAATTGTTGTTAAACGAACTGAGCAGGAAATTAATATGACTGATGGTCGAGATCATTGGTACCACGATATAACCGACAAAGAGTCTTCTGATTGCGAACCTGAAGTAATGAACTCCGAGGACATGCTGTACATTCTTTATACATCTGGAACAACTGCTAAACCAAAAGGTATTGTCCACACACAAGGTGGGTATCTAACAGGAGTGACAACAACTCATCATGAAGTTTTTGATATAAAAGAAGATGATATTTACTGGTGTGCAGCAGACTGTGGTTGGGTTACTGGTCATAGTTATATTGTTTATGGGCCATTAGCTAATAAAGCTACAAGCATTATGTATGAGGGAGCACCAAATGCACCAGATGAGAAAAGACTTTGGAGTATAATTGAAAAGTACAAAGTCAATATTTTTTATACTGCTCCAACTGCAATAAGAGCATTTATGAAATGGGGCGTAGAGCACCCTCAAGCTCATGATTTAAGTTCACTAAGAATACTAGGCACTGTTGGGGAGCCAATAAATCCGGAAGCATGGATGTGGTATCACGAAAATATCGGTGGCGAGAATTGTGCGATTGTAGATACATGGTGGCAAACAGAAACTGGTTCAATTATGATATCCCCACTTCCAGGTGTGACAAGTACCAAACCTGGATCAGCTTGTGGACCACTACCAGGAATCGAATCAATTGTAATTGACAATGATGGAAATGAAGTAGGAAAAGGGGAAGGTGGCTTTTTAGCTGTAAAATCTCCTTGGCCATCAATGCTTAGAACTGTTTATGGAGATGATCAAAGATATTTGGATACTTATTGGTCACAACATGATGGTTTATATTTTGCTGGTGATGGAGCTAAGTATGATGAAGAAGGTTATATATGGCTTTTAGGTCGTGTTGATGATGTAATGAATATATCTGGACATAGAATATCAACCGCTGAGGTTGAAAGTGCTTTAGTTTCCCATCAAGCAGTAGCCGAAGCTGCAGTAATTGGTAGAAGCGATGAAATTACAGGAGAAGCGATCGCTGCGTTTGTCTCATTAATTGGAACTGATGAAGGCAATGAAGAACTCATTGCTGATCTTAGACAGCATGTTAGTGATAAAATTGGACCAATTGCTAAACCAAAAAGCATTGTTATTACCGCTGATTTACCAAAAACTAGAAGTGGAAAAATCATGAGAAGGCTTTTAAAAGATATTTCTGAAGAAAGAAAGCTTGGAGACGTTACTACATTAGCTAATGCAGATATTGTATCTGAATTACAAAATAGAGCATCAGAATCTAACGATGAATGAGAGAATAGTTAAATGGGACTTAGTTCCAGGCTTAGTCATGGAATTGGTAAGTTTAGATAAAGACGGTAGAAGAGAATTTTTTATAAATTTACCAATTGAAAACGTTCCGATGGGTGCACTAATGGATACTTCAAGCATTCATGTTGATGAAAAGGGGCAAGTGTCTTTTACACTTACGCCACAAGAATTCCATTACAACCCTCTTGGAACAGTTCATGGAGGTATGGCGGCTACAATGCTAGATTCTTGTAATAGTATTTCAGCTAACTGTCAATTGGATAAAGGGTTTCTAACTATGACAACAGATATAAGGATTAATTATTTAAGACCTATGACTGTATCTACTGGTGAAGTTACCGCTTCTGCAATAATTGAAAAAATAGGAAGAAGAGTTATTTTTGTTACAGGAGCTTTGAAAGATAAAAATGGAAAAGTTTATGCTACTGCAAATTCAACAGAACTCATAGTTGAATTTCCACCAAAATAGATAACTATAATTTGTGCGGATGAGAGGACTCGAACCTCCACGAGCAAAGCTCACTAGATCCTAAATCTAGCGCGTCTACCAGTTCCGCCACATCCGCTAAAATGTCGCGTGGGTCGCCGGGGACTTGAACCCCGAACCTGCGGATTAAGAGTCCGTTGCTCTGCCAAATTGAGCTAGCGACCCCTTTTAAAGATTAACTTAGATTATGATAGTTAAGTATAAATTTTTTCTATTTATTCTTTTTATAAAACAGTTAAGATAGAAAAATGATTAAGTTGCGGGCTGTGGCTCAGCTTGGCTAGAGCGCCTGCTTTGGGAGCAGGAGGTCGTGAGTTCGAATCTCACCAGCCCGACAAACCTGCGGGTGTAGCTTAATGGCAAAGCTCCAGCCTTCCAAGCTGGCTATGAGGGTTCGATTCCCTTCACCCGCTCACGAAGAGCTCTCGTAGCTCAAATGGATAGAGCAACAGACTTCTAATCTGTAGGTTATAGGTTCGAGTCCTATCGAGAGCGCTGTGGTGATCGTAGCTCAGTTCGGTTAGAGCGCCTGGTTGTGGTCCAGGAGGTCGCGGGTTCGAATCCCGTCGGTCACCCTTATATTTATTAGGAGATAAATGAAATATAAAATAAAAAAAGTTAGCAATTTTGAAAACAATATTGAAATTAATATTGATTTTGAAGATCTTGAAACTAAAAAAGATGAAGCAATTTCTAAAATTAGCAAATCACTAAAAGTTAAAGGTTTTAGACCTGGAAAAATTCCAAAAAATATTGTCATAAGAGAAGTAGGTGAGGATTATATTCTTGAGGAATCAATTGATTTATATTTGCCTGAACAAATATTTGAAATATTACAAAAAGAAGAATTAAATCCAGCTGTTAGGCCTGTGGTAAAAGATTTAAAAAAAGAAAAGAAATCTTACAAGGTTGATGTTTTAATCACACTTTGGCCTAAATTATCTAAACTTCCAAAACTAAATCAAACTGTTGAAGTAGAATCCATTACCCCTACTGAAGAAGAGATTTCAGATCAAATCGACAGAATAAAGCTACAGTTTGCTGATGTGACCAAAGTTGAAAGGCCTTCAAAAACATCTGATTATTTATTAGTAAACATAAGTGGTATGGAAAATGGTCATGAGTTAGAAGAATTTTCATACCAAGATTACTTGTATGAACTCGGAAGCAACTCACTAACACCTTCAATGGATTCAAAATTAGAAGGTGTGTCTACAGGAGCAATAATAAAATTTAATGATGATATACCATCTGTTGGTAAAAGTAATGTCGAAATTACTGTTTTAGTAAAAGAAATTAAAGAAAAAGTTATGCCAGAATTGACTGACGAATGGGTTTCTTCAATGACTGAATTTGATAATATTGCAGAAATGAATGATGAGTTATTTAAAAATATTGAGATGGTTAAAAAAAGACAAATTGCAAATCAGTACCAGGGTTTATTAACAAGTAAATTGATAGAAGAATCAAAGCTAGAACTTCCTGAACAGTTAGTAATTGCTGAAATGGATAGCATACTACAAAACTTCATGGCTGAATTGAATCAAAATAATATAAAAATTGAAGATTACTTGCAAATGACTGGATTAACTGAAGAAACTCTTCAAGAAGACTTGAAAAATCAAGCTACTAGAAATTTATCTATGGTAGTTATTTTAGATAAAGTTGTTGAAGATCAAGAGCTTAAACTGGATGACAAAGAAATTAAATATATTGATGATCACATGTCAACACACGATAAAGAAGGAAATGAAGTAGAGGATGCAAGTCATAGGTTAAATTTAGAAGCTGAATCCCTAAGAAATAAGGCTATGTTGCATATTTTACAACACGGCGTGTCTGTTGACAAGCAAGGTGAAAAAGTATACCTACAAGACGTCTACAATCAAGAAGAAGAAGTAAGAGAGGAAGAATAATATGAAAGAATTACCTTCAAATTATGTAATCCCTACTGTTATAGAAAATACTAATAGGGGTGAAAGAGCCTTTGATATATACTCAAGGCTTTTAAAAGATAGAATTATATTTTTAGGTACACCAATTGATGATGGTGTAGCAAACTCCATAATGGCTCAGCTATTACATTTAGAATCAGAAGATCCAGATAAAGATATTTTTATGTATATCAACTCGCCTGGAGGGTCAATCACTTCATTATTTACAATTTATGACACAATGAAGTACATAAAGCCAGATATTTCTACAGTATGTATGGGGCTAGCAGCATCTGCAGCTTCTGTCATTTTAGCTGGTGGAACTCGTGGAAAAAGATACAGCTTGCCAAATGCAAGAATCATGCTCCATCAACCATCTGGTGGTATGGAGGGTACTGTAGCTGATATGGAGAGAAATTTTGATCTTATTGTATCAATGAGAACCCAATTAAACGGTTTATTGGCTGATTTTACCGGTCAAGACGTTGAAAAAGTGGCGCAAGACACAGATAGAGATTTTTGGATGACCGCACAAGAAGCAAAAGAATACGGTATAGTAGATGAAGTGCTAATTCAAAGGGAGTTAGCAGACAAAAAATAGCTAAAAAACAACAGGGTAGTTAAAAATGGCAAATAAAGATTCATCTCAAGCATTAAAGTGCAGTTTTTGTGGCAAGTCTCAAAAACAGGTAATAAAACTAATTGCAGGTCCAGGTGTTTACATTTGTGATGAGTGTATTGAACTTTGTGTTGAAATAATCGAAGAAGAAAAAGTCGAAAAGCTAGTAACGAGCTCAGAAGAGTATCTACCTTTACCTAAAGAGATTAACCAATCGCTAAACGAGTACATCATTGGCCAAGAAGATGCAAAAAAGACCTTGTCAGTTGCAGTTTATAATCACTACAAAAGAATCTATAAGGGTGATTTACTAGACAATGAACTTGAAATTCAAAAATCAAATGTTTTACTATTAGGACCAACTGGTAGTGGTAAAACACTTTTAGCACAAACTTTAGCAAAAACACTAAATGTTCCTTTTGCTATAGCAGATGCAACTACTCTTACTGAAGCTGGTTATGTTGGTGAAGATGTTGAAAATATTTTGCTTACATTAATCCAATCAGCAGATTATGAAATTCCAAGAGCTGAAAAGGGAATTATCTACATTGATGAAATAGATAAAATTACACGAAAATCTGATAACCCATCAATAACAAGAGATGTTTCTGGAGAAGGTGTTCAGCAGGCATTACTTAAGATACTTGAAGGCACTACTGCTCAAGTGCCACCACAGGGTGGTAGAAAACACCCACAACAAGAGTATTTGCAAATAGATACTACAAATATTTTATTTATAGTTGGAGGAGCATTTGAGGGTCTTGATCAAATAATTAATAAGAGGCTTGGAGAAAATACAATTGGCTTTAACACTAGCATGTCAGAGACTAAAGAATTTAATAAAGAAGAACTTTTTGCATTTGTTGAACCAAGAGATTTAATTAAGTTTGGCTTGATTCCTGAATTTATTGGAAGACTACCAGTTACTACTAATGTAAATGAATTAAGCAAAGATGCTTTGATAGAAATTCTAACTAAGCCAAAAAACGCTATTACAAAACAATTTAAGAAAATGTTTGAATTAGACGATATCGATCTTGTGTTTACTGATGCATCACTTGATGCTATGGCTGATTTAGCGCTGGAAAGGAAAACTGGTGCAAGAGGTTTACGTTCAATATTAGAGAAAATATTGTTAGATGAAATGTATGAATCACCATCAAGAAAAGATATTTCTAAAATAATTATTGATAAAGAAAATGTTTTAGAAGATATTGCACCAAAAATGGTTTTGAAAGAGTCAAAAGACGACAAAACTGCATAAAATATAATATATGCAGAATGAAAAATACGATCCAATATCAATAGAAAAGAAATGGCAAAAAAACTGGGAACAAGGGAATAAATTCCAACCAACAGATTCTGACGAAAATTTTTCTATAGTAATTCCTCCTCCAAATGTAACTGGTTCACTTCATATGGGTCATGCTTTAGAACATTCGATTATTGATGTCATAACAAGGATAAAAAGACTACAAGGCTTTCAAACTCTCTGGCTTCCTGGAACTGACCACGCTGGAATTATTACACAACTTCTTGTTGAAAAAGAATTAGAAGAGAATGGGATTTCTAAGCATGACCTAGGAAGAGAAAATTTTCTAGCAAAAGTTTGGGAATGGAAAGAAAAATCAGGTGACAATATTACTAATCAAATGAAAACTTTAGGCATGAGTTGTGATTGGTCAAGAGAAAGATTCACAATGGATGAAGGACTTTCTCAGGCAGTAATAAACGTATTTGTTTCACTATATGAAAATGATTTAATTTACAAAGGTACTCGAATGGTTAATTGGGATACAAAATTAAAGTCAGCAGTTTCTGATTTGGAAGTTACCTCTTCAAGTGAACTTGGAAAGTTGTGGACTATCAATTATAAGGTAGGAGATACATTTATTGAAATTGCAACAACAAGACCAGAAACTTTGCTAGGCGATACAGCTGTTGCTGTAAATCCTTCAGACGTTAGATATAAAGATTTGATAGGAAAAACTGTAATCATCCCACTAGTAAATAGGGAAGTAGAAATTATTGCTGACAGTTATGTTGATGTTGAATTTGGCTCTGGTTGTGTAAAGATTACTCCTGCACATGACTTCAACGATTATGAAATTGGCAAAAGGCACAATCTAGAAATGATAAGATGTTTAGATTTTGATGGGAAAATAGTAGATCTTGATTTTATACCTCAAGAATTAAGAGGGCTTGATCGGTTTGAAGCAAGAGAAAAAATAATAGAAATGCTTA
Organism: Candidatus Actinomarina sp.; assembly: GCA_016777845.1. Classification (GTDB taxonomy): domain Bacteria; phylum Actinomycetota; class Acidimicrobiia; order Actinomarinales; family Actinomarinaceae; genus Actinomarina. Next base: position 8,242 of record JADHQS010000008.1, read on the forward strand.
AAAAACAAAATTTACTTAAAGGAGTAGAAGATCATCAAATTCAAATTCCAAAAGGGGATAGGTCTAAAACAATACTTGAACCAATGGTTTCTGAACAATGGTTTCTAAAAACTGATGAGGTTGCCAAAAAAGCAATACAAGTTGTTGAAGATGATGAAATTAAGTTTATACCAAAAAATTGGGAAAAAACTTATTTTGAGTGGATGTACAATATTCAGGACTGGTGTATATCTAGACAGCAATGGTGGGGCCATAGGATTCCAGCTTGGTACGATGATGAAAAAAATTATTACGTTGGTACTAGTGAGGCCAATGTAAGAGAGAAATATGGTCTTAAAGATGATGTTCAATTAACTCAGGATGAGGATGTCTTAGATACTTGGTTTTCTTCAGCACTTTGGCCATTCAGCACTTTAGGGTGGCCAGAAGATACTGAAGATCTAAATAATTACTATCCTACTAGCTTACTTGTTACTGGCTTTGATATTATTTTTTTCTGGGTTGCAAGAATGATCATGATGGGTTTATACACAATGGAGAATATTCCATTTAAAGATATTCTTATCCATGGATTAGTTAGGGATTCACAAGGTAGAAAAATGTCAAAAAGCCTTGGAAATACTATGGACCCCTTGGAATTATCTCAAAAACATGGAGCGGACGCCTTGAGATTCTCGCTTATTGAAAAAGCTAATCCAGGACAAGATGTACCCTTTGATGAAGAGTGGACAGTATCTGCAAAAAAATTCGGCAACAAGGTATGGAATGCTGCAAAATTCGTACATTTATACACCGATGAATCGACACCGTCTGATATCAGCACGGTATCTTTAATTGAAAATAAATGGATCATATCAAGGTTTAATGACACCTTAGAGGAATTTAATGAACTTTTTGAAAAATATAAAATTTCAGATGCCTATAAGTTGCTATATAATTTTTTATGGTCAGAGTTGTTTGACTGGTATTTTGAATTTTCAAAAAACTTGTTCATTGATGAAGATAAAAAAATTGAAACACAAACAGTTTTAAAGTCAATATTTTTAGAATCATTAAAATTACTAAACCCTGCAATGCCACATATAACTGAAGAAATATGCTCTTCTTTTAATGAAAATTACATAATTGATAGTTCATGGCCGACTAGATATCAGCAAGAATCTGATGATATTTTTGAAATAGAAAATTTAAGAGAGATAATTACTAAAATTAGAAACTTTAAATCAACTTACAATTTAAAAAATTCTTTAATTATCGATTTATACTCTGCTGAACCTTATCCGGATTGGTTTATCAATCAGGTAGAGAAAACTGCAAATGTTAACATTTCTATTGCTGAAAATAACATAAAAGAAGGAGTCGTTCTATCTTTCCAATCAAACGAGTTTGAATTTAGTATATTGGCCAATAAATATATTGATGTTGAAAATGAAATAAAGAGATTAAATAAAAAAAGAGAAGAATTGAATAAATCATTAGAAATATCTAATCAAAGGCTCAATAATGACAAATTTATCAATAATGCTAAACAAGAATTAATTGATCAAGAAAAACAAAATGTACAAAATCTAAATAGTCAGATCGATTCGATAAATTCAACATTAAACTCTCTCGATAATTGAAAGAATTAGAAGACTATTTAAATTTTAAAATTGGGTTAACCAAAAATAAGAATCTTGAGGCACTTCATAGATTTTTTACAGAAGATCAGTTGAAATATTTAATGGATAAAACTATTTCAATCGTAGGAACCAACGGAAAAACTTCAACAGCAAATTTTATTTATAAACTGCTTAGCAAAGAAAAAAAGCAAGTTTTAATGTTTACCTCACCTCATCTAGTGAACTTTCAAGAAAGAATACAATCTAATAGCGATATTAATTTTGATTTCATTTTGAAATCCGTGCATGATTTTGAAATTGAAAATAATATAACTTTAGGCTATTTTGAAACTCTTTTTCTGATTGCTTGTAAAGCCTTTTTAGATAATGAAATGGATTATTTCATTTGTGAGGCTGGTATAGGTGGGGTTTTAGATACTACTTCTGTCATTCAAAGTAAAAATGTTGTACTTACAAATATTGGAAGAGATCATCAAGATTTACTCGGTTATTCAGACTTTGAAGTTTTAGACCAAAAAATATTTGTATCAAATAGTATAGATAACTTATTTGTTGGTGATTTAAGCTATGAATTAATTAAAGCAATAGAAGATAATTACGAACATTATAAATCAAAACATTCCTTAATGAATTTTGTTGAAGGAAAATTAAAGGATTTTACTTCAACTCAATTAAATTATTTGCTCGCTTCATTAGTTGTAAACTATTTACTATGTTTGAATACAAAAAATATAACTTTAAAATCTAATCAAGAATTTGTAGAAGGAAGGTTCGAAATTATTAATCGAAATCCTTTAAAAATCTTAGATGGCGCACACAATATAGATGGGTTTATTAAAATTATAGAAGACTATGAAAAAGTATATAGTTTAGGAGATACTCATTTGTATCTAGGTTTTAAAAATGGCAAAAACATAGAAAAAATCATCAACTATTTAAACCCAAAAAAACAATACAAGTTAAATTTTATTGAAGAAAATACTTTTTTTAATCAACAAAACCCTGATAAATTTACTAATTATCTAGAAAGTGAAAATATAGATTATAAAATAGTTGAACTTAGTACTTTTTCATCAAATAAGAATCCTTCTATTTTGCTAGGTAGTTTATATTTAATTGGAGAGTATAAAAAAAGGATAACTACATGAAAACATTTTTTATGATAAAACCTGATGGTGTACAGAGAAATTTGGTTGGGGAAATTATTTCAAGAGTGGAATCTAAAGGGTTTTCCATCACAAAAATAAAAATGATGACTATTTCTAAAGAATTAGCAGAGCAGCATTATGGAGAACATAAAGATAAACCATTTTTTAATGATTTAGTGTCATTCATAACAAGTGGTCCAGTTGTTGCTATGCAGGTTGAGGGTGAAAATGTTGTTCTACAAATCAGAAACCTTATGGGTGCTACTAATCCTAGTGAATCATCACCTGGCTCAATCAGGGGTGATTTAGCAACTGAATTGGATAAAAATGTAGTTCATGGCTCAGATTCAGACGAAAGTGCTGAGAGAGAACTCAATTTATTTTTTGGAAAGTAAATAAATATTCAAAAAACAACAACTATTAGATTATTCTATTAGTACATGGTTGACTTAAATTTACGAAGAACCTTATTTGGTGGCAATGATATTGCTATTGACCTAGGGACTGCCAACACTCTTATATATGTAAAAGGTGTTGGGGTTGTAGTTGATGAACCAACACTTCTAGCTGTAAATAAGAGCGACAACTCAATCATAACTATTGGCCGGGAGGCTAAAAAATTAATCGGAAGAGTTCCTGATACTATTGAGCTTGTAAGGCCATTGCGGGATGGAGTGATATCTGAAATTGAAATGGCAGAAGAACTTGTTAAAACCTTACTATCAAGAGCAATAGGACGTGCTTATTCAAGACCTAGAATTGTGATATGTGTTCCAAATGGTGTTACAAGTGTTGAGCAAAGATCGATTGAAACGGCAGCTCATGCCACAGGTGCATCTGATGTTTTCACAATTGAAGAACCCATGGCTGCAGCGATAGGAAGTGGTTTAAATATTTTTGAGCCCTACGGAAACATGATTATTGATATAGGCGGTGGCACAACTGAAATAGCAGTTATTTCAATGGGGGATATAGTCAATGCTAATTCTGTAAGGGTTGGTGGTGAAGATATGACAGAAATATTAATTGAATGGTTGAGGAGAGAACATCAAATACTTATAGATACTGGTATTGCAGAAAATATTAAACATGCAGTTGGTTCAGCTTTTCAATATGATAAAGAGCCTCAAGTAACAGTAACTGGAAGAGATATTGTAAGAGGTATACCTAAGCAAGTATTATTAGAGGCAAGTGATGTTAGGAGCGCTTTACAACCAGTCGTAAATGATATTATCGAAGCTGTAAGAATATCCCTATCACAAACTCCACCGGCTTTGGTTTCAGATATTGACAAAGATGGAGCATGGCTTACGGGTGGCGGATCTCTATTAAAGAAAATAGATAAAAAAATAGCTGAAGAATTAGGTATCCCCATTAATAATACTGATGATCCATTAAGTTCAGTTGTAATTGGTTCTGGTATTTGCTTAGAGAGATTTCAAGACTACAAAAGTGTTTTGAAATTATCTCCAAAACCTAATTAACATGCAAAGTTTTCAAGTTGCTGGTATAAGAAAATATGTAGTATATTTTCTTTTTATTTTTTTTTCAGGTTTATTAAGTACTGTTGACTATTTTTCTAATAAAACATTATCAAATTTTATTCCAGAACAAGTGAATTTAATTTCCTATTTCCAAATACCTGACATACTACTTCAAAATGAATTTTCTAGTTTATCTTCAAGTAGAGCGGATTTAGTCGCAGAAAATATAAGATTAAAGGAAGAGATTTCTAATTTGAGAGTGTTGTATGTAGAGAATCAAGAATTACAGGATACTGTTGAATCTTATAACCTTCTTATAAAGAACGTTAGTGACTTTGAATTAACATACTATTCAACAAGCTTAATTTTGAAAAACTCAACAGACGAGTATCTAATTTCTGGAGGAAGAGACTACAATTTTGAGCCCGGAGATCTGGTGATAAACGAGACAGGATATTTAGTTGGTTATCTAGGGGAAGTCTTTAATGATTATTCAATACTTGAATCATTCAATTCTACAAATTTTAACTTTAGAGCACTAGACGAATACAACAACATTTTTGAGGTCAATTCAAATGGTAAAGAATTAATATTTAGCTCTTTAGTTCCGATATTGAATTCAAAAGTTGGAATGTTATATTCAGATATTACATTTGGACATATAAACAAATTTCCACTCATTGATTTAGAGCCTTACAAAGAAACAAGACTAAATAATAAATTTACTGTGATTGTGCCGATAGAGAAAATGCTCTCTTTCCAAAGTAAATTATTCATCCCTAAAAGTAAATGAAAGTACTAAGAGTAATTTCAAGATCTACTTTTCTTTTTATGCTATGTATAATCGAAAATTATCTAAACACATTTATTTCTTTAGATTTTGGAGTTTATGTGTTCCTAATTTCACTTTTATATATTGGCACTGAATTATTTAATCAAAATTTAGTTATCCCAATTTTTTTATCGGGAATCTTGTATGACTCTTTCTTTAGTACTTACTATTTAGGACTATATACATCGATATTCTTAGTTGTGGTTGTTGTATCTAATTTTGCAGTTTCGAGATACAGTCCATCAAATTTCCTATACATAGTCACTGTTTCTTTGTGTTTATTGATTTATAAACTTCCAATTATCTTAGAGTTTGATTTGAATTATTGGTTAACAGGGTATCTTACTTCTGTTTTTGTAAATTCACTAATTTTTTTATTTTTAAAAAGAGCATTAAGAAATAATGTTTAACCAAAAAAGACTTAAATTTACGTTTCTTTCTTTTTTTATTTTATTAGTTTTTATTTTATTTGATATTTTTCAACTTCAAACAAGTGAATTCCTTTCATCATCTGAAATCATTGACCAGCAAAATTTAGATAAATTTTATATAACAGCACCAAGGGGTGAAATATTTGATGTAAATGGAGAAAAATTAGCTGAGAGCAAATTAGAACCTTATTTATTTTTAAATATGAGAAAAATAACGAGTCAAAATTCTTCTGAATACAGACAGATAATTCAATACAATTTTCCTGAGTTAACAAACCTTGAAATTAATGAAATTTTTGAAAGTAAGGAAATTTTAAAATTAGTCACAAATCTCTACTCTGTTGAATATGAGATCAGAAATAATATATTAAATAATTTTGATGCTTTTTTAATTATTGATTTACCAGTAAGAAGCTATATTAAAAATGAACTTTTTGCTCACACAATTGGATATATAGGATTGCCTAATCAAGAAGATTATGAGGAGTTTAAAAATTCATTAGGCAATAATCAAGTTGGTAAAAATGGATTAGAAAGATATTACGAAGATTATCTATCTGGAATTCCTGGTGAATTAATTTTTTTAGGTTCTGACATTATTGACTCAAAGCAACCGATTCCAGGTGGGGACTTATTTTTATCAATGGATTCTTCTACTCAGTACGTTACAAAAGAATCATTGCAACAGGGCATAGATTTAGCAAATAAGAGTTTTGAGTCAATAAATGAAATTAAAAGAGGTGCATCTGTAGTTTTAGATATTGAAACTGGGAACATTGTTTCCATGGTTTCTTTACCTGATTTTAATCCGAACAAGTTTGTATCTGGTATAAGTGACTTTGAATACAAACAGCTGGATAGAGATCAAGCTTTTAATAATTTTGCAATACAGGGACTTTATCCTCCAGGTTCAGTATTTAAAGTTGTTGCGTACTGGTTAGCACTCAGTGAAAATATTTTTCCTGAGGGCTTGAGCAACAGAGACTCAAAAGTTGATTGTGTGGGAAGTCTTTCATTTGGATTTGTTGATGGATCTAAGCAAGTTTATAACGATTGGAAACTTGAAGGCCATGGAAAAGTAGATCTTACTGATGCAATTAAACAATCATGTAACGTGTACTTTTGGGATATAGCTTTAAATATATGGCGAAATTTTGGTAATACAGAAGGAGAGTCCATTCTTCAAGAGTATTCTAAAGAACTCGGCTTTAGTAAGAAAACAAATATTGATTTACCATTTGAAAAGGTTGGAATCATTCCTGACAGAGATCTTTTTGAAGAATGGAAGATATCTAGACCAGGCCTTGTAAGAGATGAGGGTTGGTTAGGTGGAGATTTAATGAACTTAATAATAGGCCAAGGAGCTATAACAACCACTCCTCTTCAAGTTGCAAATGCTTATAGAACATTGTTAACTGGAGAAAACCTATCGCCAACCTTAAACGTAAATGCAGAAAAGATAATAAATAACAAAATAAATGTGAGTGATGAATTTATTTCATTTCTTTTAAATGACTTAAACACGGTAACTAATGAAGGTGGAACAGCCTATGTTTCATTCAGTATTTTGGGAAACAAAGCAAATGATATTGGCGGAAAAACAGGAACAGCACAAAATGCTGGTGACAAAAATAATACTTCTTGGTTTGTTGGAGTTGATTCCGTAAGCGATCCAAAATATATTATTGCTACAGTTGTCGACGAGGGGGGATCTGGAAGTGCTGTTGCTGCACCGGTTTCAAGAAGAATTATCCAGCATTTACGCAAATACGAACTAACTCCAGTAAAATTCGGTGAAATTACAGAATGATAAATCGAAAAATTACAATATTAGGTCCAGAAGGAACAAATTTATACATTCTGCTTCAATTTTTGTTATTTAGTGTCATTTCATGGTTTACATTGTTCAGCTCAATTGGGTCAATTGAGTTTGAAACAACCAATATTTTATCAAGACAAATAGTATTTTCTTTAATAGGATTATCTGTATTTTTCTTAACTACATATCTGTCAATTGAGAACTTATACAATTTAATAAATCCATTATTTATACTTTCTATTTCTGTTTTATCAGGCTTACTTTTCACAACACCGATACTTGGTGTAAGACGGTGGTACGACTTAGAACCAATTGGAATACCAATTTTTATACAGCCATCAGAGTTCAGCAAAATTATATTAGTTTTGTTCATAGCAAAAATACTCAGCCAAAATTCATATAAGTTAATTTTCATAATGGGGGTTCTAATTAATCTACTTTTAATTTTTATACAACCAGATTTAGGAACGACTGTATTACTTTTATTAGTCACTTTTTTTATGTTTTTTATTTCCGATATCAAACTTAGGAGCACTGTTTTAGGGTTGTTAATATTTTTTCTTTTATTTTTTATTCTTTTAGAAATGAACTTTATAGGTGATTATCAAATATCAAGAATTACAGATTTCTTTTCTGGCGATGACTTTTCGCAAAACCAAAGCAGACTTTCAATATCTTCAGGAGGTCTGTTTGGAACTTATTTTACTAATTTACAAGTAACAGAAGTATTCGTACCTGTACAAACTACGGACTTTATTTTTTCTCTTTTTTTAAGAAACTTTGGTTTTCTTGGAGGTTTTCTGCTTCTATCTTTATGGGTCCTGTTTTTCTTTAGGGTAAATAGAATTATTAAACTTACTCAAATAGAATTTGAAAAATATCTTCTCTCAGGATTGTTAATTCTCCTAGGTGTGCAAATATTTATAAATTTGTTAACTATTCTAGGCTTTATTCCTTTAACTGGAATACCTTTTCCACTTCTAAGCCTTGGAGGGTCATCAATATTTTCAACCGCAATAATATTTGGATTAATAAATAGAGTTTTCATAGAAAACAACATAGTTGTTTAATTTTTAAATCTACTATTCTTAACTTATGTTAAATTTATATATTCGTCATCTCGGAGGTTTTAATGTTTGGTGTATTCAAAAAGTCGAAGATTGTTCGCAAAAGCGACAATTTAGACAATACGAAAACTAAATGGTTTAATGGCCAAAAAGTAAAAATAAAGTCAGGGACCACTCGCTCAGGGTCACAAAAAAGTAGAGATTTTAAAGATAAGAATCCAACATGGTTCAGAGAGCAACCGTTACCAGTTCCAGAAGTAGAAAAAAAGCAGATGCTTATCAGCTCTAAAGACGGTGTATCAAATGTGGCTATTCTTGAAGGGCCAACCCTGGTTCAATACTACACATCTGAAAATAACGGTAAGTCTAAAGTAGGAAACATTTACCTTGGTAAAGTAAAAAATGTTTTACCTGGAATGGAAGCAGCATTTGTTTCTTTTGGTGAAGAGAAAAATGGTGTGTTGTATGTTGCTGACATAGAAGGTTCTCATAAAAATTCAAAAATTGAAAATTTATTAAAACCTGATCAAGAAATTTTAGTTCAAGTAGTTAAAGACGCTATGGGGGAAAAAGGGGCAAGATTAACTGGCCAAATTTCACTTCCAGGAAGATATTTAGTTTTAATTCCAAACTCTAGAACTAAGGGTATCTCTAGAAGACTATCTGACAATGAGAGAAGTAGGTTAGACAGAATTATTCGTAAACTTAAACCTGAAAATTTTGGTGTTATTGTTAGAACTGCTGCTGAGGGAGTTGGTGAGCAAGCATTACAAATAGATATAGAAAAACTAGTAGAAGAATGGGATATTGTTAGTAATTACAAAAGTGGCGATGCTCCAAAATTAATTCATCAAGAGCCAGATGTTTCTATAAAAGTAATAAGAGAACACCTTAACTCAACATTTAAAAAGCTTTTAATTGATAGAAAAGATCAATTTGATGAAATCAAAAATTATGTTTCAACTACTTCTCCTGAAATAAGCGATATTGTGGACTTTTATCAGGATGAAATAATGTTATTTGAAAGGTACCACATTGAAGATCAAATAAAAAAGGCTTTAGATAGGAAAGTTTGGTTGCCATCTGGTGGACATCTTATTATTGACAGAACAGAAGCACTAACTGTTATTGATGTAAATACTGGAAAATTTGTTGGAAAAAACAGTCTTGAGGAAACTGTTTATGAAAATAATTTAGAAGCTGCAGAAGAAATTGCAAGACAGTTAAGACTTCGAGATATTGGTGGAATTATAGTTATAGATTTTATAGATATGGAGTCAACCAAAAAGCAACAAAGTCTTTTAAATAGATTTAAGCAGGAATTAGCTAAAGATAAGACTAGAACACAGGTATTTGAAATATCTAGACTTGGATTAGTAGAAATGACTAGAAAGAATGTAGCAGCCGGTCTCGTTGAGAGTTTTTCAGAAGAATGTGAAAATTGCAATGGTAGGGGTCTAATAATTAACGATATTTTTGCAAACAAAAGTATAGAAGAAGGCTTGATTGAGTCCGAGTCTGTAGTAGAGTAATTGAGTTATGAGTAAATATGCTGTTATTAACGTTGGATCATCCCAAGAAAGAGTAAGTGTTGGGGATGAGTTTTCTGTTTCATCTTCTTTTAAAGAACAAACAGTCGTACCTTTATTAGTCAGCCCTAGAAAAGGTCAAATAGTTGTAGATGAGAAAAAACTAAAAAACTATAAAGTTGAACTTGAGCATCTTTCTGCTTCAAAGTCCAAAAAGATTAACATTTTTCAATATAAAAATAAAACTGGAAACAGAAGAAGAGTTGGGTATAGAGAAAATTCAAAAATTGTTAAAGTTAAGAGTATTCAAGGACTTGAAAGCGCTGAGGAGGAATAATGTCTAAAACAAAAGCCGGTGGTTCTACCAGGAATGGTAGAGATTCAGAGTCAAAACGACTTGGTACTAAAGTTTATGACGGTGAAAATATATCTGCTGGTTCGATTGTAGTTAGACAAAGAGGTACAAAAATTCATCCAGGAGAAAATGTATCCAAAGGTGGAGACGATACTCTCTTTGCAAAAACAGATGGTGTTATAAAATTTTCTACTAGAAATGGTAGAAAATTAGTTAATGTAATTCAAAAATGAGCCAATGTTCGTTGATGAAATCAACCTTTCAGTATCCTCTGGAGCTGGAGGCCCAGGCTCTGTTAGTTTCAATAATTTAAATTCTAAAACTAAACCATCTGGTGGTTCAGGTGGAGATGGTGGTAGCGTCATATTACAGGTTAATAAAGAATTGCCTGATTTATCTCACATTATGTCGAACAGTTCTCTTAAAGCTGAAAATGGTGGACCAGGTAACAAAAATTTTCAAAACGGAACCACAGGTAAGAATCTGATTATAGAAGTGCCAAAAGGAACACAAGTATTTATTGATAATGAAATGTATGCTGACCTTCATGACAATAACTCTTCTTATGAATTACTTACAGGTTCAAAAGGTGGTAGAGGAAATTATGAATTGATTTCAAAAAGAAATCCTAATCCACAAATCTGCGAGCAAGGAGTAAAAAGAAAATTACTTGATCTCAAACTTAGCTTCAGTCTTTATTCAGATATATCAATTGTTGGATTGCCTAATGCAGGCAAAAGCACACTAATTCAAAAAATAACTAACTCTAAGGCAAAAATTGGTGATTATGAATTTACAACTACTATTCCAAATATTGGCGTTTTAAATAATTCTGAATTATTGTTAACTATTTGTGATCTACCTGGATTACTAGAGGGTGCTTCAGAAGGTGTTGGAATGGGTAGGAGAGTACTTAAGCATTTGAGAAATACTAAATTTATAATTTATTTAATTGACCCAATAAATGAAAAATTTAGTATAAATTCGCAAATTTCAATGCTCGAAGATGAACTTTTTAAATTTGATGAAAATTATCAATTAATTAAAAAACTTATAGTTATAAATAAATCAGATCAACTCTCCACAACTAAGGAAGGATATCTTAATATATCTTGTTTAAATGAAAATGGAATTGATGAATTGGTCAGTAGAATACAGGATGAATTTCAAAAAGATTTACCTATTATTTATTCTGAATTTCATAAAATTGTTTTAGAGCAAGAAGATTACTTTATAGAAAAAATAGAAAATCAATATATTTGTACTGGTGAATTAGTCTCGAATATGGTCAACATTTCTGGAAATAAAGATAGCGTCTTAGATGAGATATTTATTAGATTCGAAAATTCAGTTCTCTCCAAAGAAATTAATGAAATGGGTGCAATTGATGGTGATACAATTGTGTTAGGAAATTTAGAATTTGAATACAAACAATAAAAAAAATATAGTAATAAAAATTGGCACTTCTTCAATTATTAAAAATGATAAAGTTGATTTAAATTTATTAAAAAGCTTAGCCGAGTTAATAATTGAAAATAATAATCAATTTAATTTTGTAATTGTTACCTCTGGTGCTGTTGGTCTTGGGGCAGCAAAATTAAATTATAAAGGAAGACCTAAATCTTTAAAAAAACTGCAGGTAGCATCAGCAGTTGGTCAAATCGGATTGATTAATCAGTATGAAAAAATTTTTAATGATAATAAAATAAATATTGCACAAGTTTTAATTACCAAAAATTTGATAGATGATAGAGAACAATTCGTTAACACTACACAAGCATTAAATGAACTGTTGTCACAGGGAATTATTCCAGTAATTAATGAAAATGACGTTGTAGCCACTGAAGAGTTAAAGTTTGGTGATAATGATAGATTATCTGCAATAGTGTCAATTATTGTTAATGCTGAAAAACTTATAATTATAACTAATAAAGAGGGGTTGTATAATTTCAATCCGGATAAGAGCAAAGATGCAAAAAAAATAGATTATATTGAATATAACTCTAATTACCTTAACGAATTAATACCTCTTTCAAAGGCTGGAGAAGGTATGGGAGGTTTTTCAACAAAAATTATGGCATCACAAATCTCTGGTTTTTCAGGTATACCAACACATATAATTTCTTGGTCAAAATCCAATCTATCGAAGGCAATTTTAAATAAAAAGGTTGGAACCTATATCACTGCCTCAAATAAGAAAATTAGGCTCAGAAAACTTTGGATTGCATATGGGATGGCTTCAGTATCAAATGTTTTTATTGATGAAGGTGCAGCCAGTGCACTTTTAAAAAATGCTTCACTTTTATCAAAGGGAGTTGTTAAATTTGACAACTCCTTCAAAATTGGAGATGGACTATCAATTGTTTGTAATAAAAAAATTGTCGCTAAGGGTATTGCAAAAATCGACAGCACTACAGTTGGTGAGAGTAGTGTATTAATTCATAAAGACGATTTAATTATTCTATAAATAATTTTACTATTAGAAATTCTTAATTAACCTTTTAATATGCTTAAGCAAATAGGAATACAAGCTAAAGAGGCTGCTGCAGAAATTGCAGTTTTAAGCACTGATAAAAAAAATCAAATTTTACAAACTATGGCTGACGAATTACTTAAAAACACAAAAAAAATATTAGATGCCAACAAAATAGATTTGAAAAATTCCAAAGATCTTGATTTAACACCTGCCTTAATTGACAGATTATCTTTAAGTGAAGAACGTATAAGTGGTATGGCTAATGGTTTGCTCAAAATAATTCCCTTAGAAGATCCAGTAGGCAATGTTACTAAAAGCTGGAAAACTGATGAAGGATTACATATTAAAAAAATTCGTTCACCTTTTGGAGTTATAGGAGTTATTTATGAAGCAAGACCTAATGTTACAAGTGATGTCTCAGGTCTTTGTCTAAAATCTGGTAATGCTGTAATTTTAAGAGGATCCAGCTATTGTCTTGACTCAAATATTGCCATTCTTGAACTTCTTCAAAATTCACTAGTTTTAAATAATTGTAATAAAAATATTTTTCAGATATTAGAAAGTAAAGATCGTCAAGACACTATTGAATTTATGCATCTCACAGAATTTGTAGATCTCATTATTCCAAGAGGGGGGAAGGGGCTAATAGAAACATTAGTAGACAACTCCAAGGTACCTTTTATCTTAGATGGAGATGGAAATGTACATTTGTACATACATCAGGATGCAAAAAAAGAATATATTATTGATATAGTTATAAATTCCAAAGTGCAGAGACCGGGTGTATGTAACGCTCTTGAAACCTTGCTAATTAATAGTGAGATTTACCAAGATATGGGCAGTTTGATCATTGAAGAATTATTAAAAAATGAAGTAGAACTATTTGTAGACGAAAAAATAAAACGAGACTTTCCAAAATTAAAACTTGCTAACGAATTACATTATGAGACTGAATTTTTAGATTTGAAACTAGCAGTAAAAGTTGTTGACAGTGTTGACCAAGCAATTGAGCACATTAAAGTCTACTCATCTGGACATACTGAAGCAGTTTTGACTGAATCAAAGGAAGTTGCAGATACTTTTGCAAAATCTATAGATTCTTCAGTTATATTTATTAATTCATCTACAAGATTTACTGACGGTGAAATGTTTGGTTTTGGTTCTGAAATTGGAATTAGTACTCAAAAATTACATGTAAGAGGCCCAATGGGGTTAGAGGCCTTAACAAATGAAAGATATGTAGTTACAGGAGAGGGCACAGTAAGAGGATGATTAACAATTTAACAGTAAAAGATTTCGAAGACAACGGTTACTTTGCAGACCAAGAATTAGTAGACATAGTCAATGCTTCATTGTATCTGAATAAACCCATTTTGATAGAGGGTCCCGCTGGCACGGGAAAAACTTACCTTGCAAAAACTCTCTCAAAAATATTTAATATTAATTTAATTCGACTTCAATGTCATGAAGGTATTGATGAAGATAAAGCTCTTTATGAGTGGAATTATAAAAAGCAGCTTTTATCAATTCAAACCGAACAAGATTCCAAAAATTTATTTACTGAAGAATTTTTGATTGAAAGACCAATTCTACAATCTCTTAGATCTGATGAAAAATCTATTTTTCTTGTAGATGAAATTGATAGATCAGATGAAGAGTTTGAGGCTTTGTTATTAGAAGTTTTAGCTGAAAACCAAGTAAGTATTCCTGAGCTAGGAACTATCACTTCAAAGAGTGATAATCTTACTGTATTAACTTCTAATGCTACAAGAGAACTTTCAGAAGCTTTACGAAGAAGGTGTTTATATTTTTACCTTGATTACCCATCAGTTGATATAGAAACAAAAGTAATTCTTAACAATGTAGAAAATATAGATGAAGAAAAAGCAAAAAAGTTATCTATATTTAGCAATTTTGTAAGATCGCTTGGTCTAAATAAGCCACCTTCTTTAGTCGAAACAGTTGAATGGGTAAAATACAATCATCTAAATGATGAGGAATCTTTAAATTCAAATATCGGAATTCTTATAAAAGATATTGAAGACCAAAAAATTTATCTAGATAAAATTAAAGAAGATAATGCAAATAAAAACCAATGAGTTAATTAGTTTTTCTCATTACTGTTCAGAGAATTCATTAAAGTTTCCTTCTGAAAGAGTAAGTAATTTAATTAAATTTTTACAAAAAGCACAGCATGATAAATTTGAAAGAGATATAAGTTTTATTTATTCATTACTTCCATCAAATAAAGAAGAAAAAGAAAAATTGAAAGAACTTATTCATCAGTATTTTAATTTTCTAGTAGGTGACTATAAAGATGAATCTAGTTTTTTATTAGATTATAAAGATGATAGATTTGAGGATTTTTTTAATGACAATTCACTTTCAAGATTTCAAAAACTTGCTGATGATATTATTAATCAATTTGGTGATATAGACTTTAGCAGACCAGTATCTAACAATTATTGGTTAAATCAGTTACAGAATTCACTTACTTTTCTTGATGCCGTAAGTTTTTTTGATATTGATTTTGATAATGGATTAGACGAAATTATCAATGAGGAAAATAAAAATTACTTTATCAATCAATTAAATCAATCCATACTTGAAAGGGTTTCAGAATTAAGAAATCAATTTAAAGAAGCTTATATACCATCAGAGCTGAATCCAAAAGAAAAATTAGAGGAAAAAGATTTTTTATTTACAGACGCTGAAGAAAGAAGAAAGCTACTTAAGGAGACTAGAAACCTTGGACTAATCTTGGCAAACAAGTTTGTAAAATATACAAAATCTGCTTCTAAAGGTAAATTATTATTTAGAAAAACTATTCGTAAATCTCTAAAAAATGGTGGAAGTCTTTATGATATTGTTTTAAAACCCAAGATAAAAAAGAAACCTAGGTTGATTCTTTTATGTGACATTAGCGGTTCAATGGCTCTTTATTCCTTGTTTGGGCTTACTTTACTTTTTGGAGTAGTCCAACGGTTTAGATCAGTACACGCTTTCGTATTTATTGATGGAATAACAGATATTACAAAAGAATTAAAAAATTTAAAATTTAATAACATAAATAAAATTCTTACTAATTGGAATAACTATGTTCATGTTGATGGTCATTCAGATTACGACAATTCATTTAAAGACTTATTAGATGAAAAATTAATTAGTAATTCTAGTTTTAATACTCTCATCGTAATAGGAGATGCCAGAAATAATTACAGACCCATTAACACGGAAACAATTGATAAATTATCAAAAAAGTTTCAAAACGTTTACTGGATGAATCCGGAAAGAAGCCAATACTGGAACACAGGCGACAGCCAGTTCCATCATTATCAGTCAATTTCTAAGAAATATTCTGAAGTTAGAAATTTCGAACAATTAAAAAGTTTTATCAACAGTATCAATTTTAATAAGGTAATTAAGTGATGAAAATAGGAATTCTTGGCGGCACTTTTGACCCTCCTCATAATGCACATAGAGAAATTGCAAATAGAGCACTAGAGCAATTCAATCTTAAAAAAATCTTATTTATACCAACTGGAGTTTCCTGGCAAAAAACTGAAATCACTAAATATACCTTAAGGTATGAAATGACAGAAATTTTAATTAAAGACAATAATTATTTTGAAATTAGTGATATTGAAAACAATTTACAAGAACCCTCGTATACTGTTGAAACTTTAAAAAAGCTAAATTTAAACAAATTAGATACTTATTTTATTCTTGGAGGTGACGCTGCTTATGGCATAACTTCATGGAAATCTTACAAAGAATTAGATAAGTATACTAATTTTTTGATTGCACCTCGAGAAGGTGTTCCAAACGAAAACCTTAGAAATATATTTCCGTTCGAATATCAGATTATTGAAGGAAGCTATTTAGATATTAGTTCAACTAATGTGAGAAAGATTATGAATTCTAAAGAAAATTTAGATAATTATATTCCCCATGAATTAATTGAATATATTAAAGATCACTCACTCTATTCTTTATGATTTCCATGTTTTTCTATATAGCAGTATTGCAATAGGAAAGATCTCCAACCTACCTATAATCATAAGAAGACTTAGTAAGGTTTTAGTTAAACTGTCAATAAAAAAATAGTTTCTAACTGGACCTATTTCTCCAAGGCCAGGACCGATATTATTTATTGCTGAAGCAACAGCACTCATGGTAGCTTCAAAAGATAAAGGAGTACCGTGATA
The DNA here is from genome assembly GCA_016777845.1 of Candidatus Actinomarina sp. Taxonomy (GTDB): domain Bacteria; phylum Actinomycetota; class Acidimicrobiia; order Actinomarinales; family Actinomarinaceae; genus Actinomarina. Next base: position 25,213 of record JADHQS010000008.1, read on the forward strand.
ATTAGAAGAAATACTTATTGCAAATGTTCCTAATACAAAAATTGCCACATACAATATAAAAAATGTTTGAACAGACTCAATCATTTTTTCGGGCAAAATAGATTTTGACATTCTGATTTTAAATATTGCATTTGGATAAAGTATTTTTCTTATTTCATTTCTAACTGATTTTAAAAGCGCAATAACCCTGATAGTCTTTAAACCACCAGCTGTTGAGCCAGCCATACCACCTAGAAACATGAGTCCTAAAATAAAGGTTTTGTAATTAATATTCCAATTTTCATAATTTAAATTAGTAAATCCAGTTCCAGTAATTAAAGTTAAAGATGTAAAGAAAGCATTATTAATACTTTCAAAAATATTTTCATTTATTCTAATTGTTTTAAATAAAAAAATTATGGCTGTTGATATTACAATAAATGAGTAAAACAAAAATTCAGTACTTTTAAAAAACTCACTTAAAGACTTAGACCTAATTGTTTTTAATAACAATATGAATGAAGTACCTGCTAAATACATAAAAATATTTATTATGAATTTCGAAAGAGTGGAGAATTCACTAACTGATGTATTAAAAGTGCTAAAACCACCTGTTGATAATGTTGTAAGCGAATGGTTAAAAGCATCAAAAATATTTAAACCTGAATAATATAAAAGTATTGTCTGAAGAATTGTTAATGAAATATACACAATCCATAAAAGTTTTGCAGTATCTTTAAATTTAGGAGTTAGTCTATCTGCAGACGGTCCAGGTGATTCAGCTTTAAATAGATTAATACCTCCTGAGCCTAGTAAAGGGAGTACGGTAATTGTTAAAACAATTACTCCCATTCCTCCTAACCATTGAGTTGTTGACCTCCATATCAATAGTGATTTATCTACAGCCTCAATATCAGTTAAAATTGAACTTCCAGTTGTAGTTAAACCTGAAACTGTTTCAAAAAAAATATTAGTGTAACTTAAATCTATTCCAGAAAGAACATAAGGAATTGTTCCATATAAAGACATAAAAATCCAAGATAAACCAACAGCCCCAAATCCTTGAATTGTAGTAAGTTTCCTAGTAGGTAAAACAAATTTTCTAATTAAATAAGATATTGAAATTGTAAGTAAAGCTAACACAATTAGAGAGGTAGCAAACTCAATGTTACTTTGCATGAATCCATAAATTATTGTTGGAATTGTTGCTAAAACGAGTACTGGGAGAATTCCTCCACTGATGAAAACTACAACTTTAATCATTTAGTTTTAACAAAAAGTTTCTTCAATTTTTTCTATAGAATCTGGAAGTGTAAATACCACAAGTTTGTCTTTTTCTGCAAATTTCCAAGTCCCTGAAGGAATATAAGTATTATCTCTTCTAGTAACCCCTGCAATCAAACAATCCTCAGGTAAATCTAGTTCAATTAGAGATTTATCTAATACTGGGCATTCCTTTGAAAGAACTATTTCTAAGGCTTCAACTTCAGTATCTTCAAAAGTTAGTGCAGATGTAACTTGATCTGATCGAACATCTTGCAAAATTGCATTTGCAGCAGTTATTCTTGTAGAAATTGTTGCTTGAATAGAAGATTCTTTAAGTAGCTCAAGATAATCAATTTTATTAACTCTGGTAATAATTTCAGGTGCACCTAAAGCATTTGCAACTAATGAACATAAAATATTTTTTGAATCGTCTTTACTTAGAGCAACAAGTGCAGAATTTTTATCCACACCAATACTTTGCAAGTTTGATGGGTCTTTTGGGTCGTTATGTACTACAATTACATGCGAATTGTTTTCAGCAATTCTATTACAATCTTTTTCATCGTCATCAATAACAACTACTTCATAATTTTTATAAAGCCTATCAGCCAACAACTCTGAAGATCTTGATGCGCCAACAATGATTACTTTTTTAATCTCATCTTTTTTGTCGATGCCGATTAAGGATGTAGCTGTTTGTATATCCCCACTTTTTACAATAACTTTAATATGGTCTTCAGCTTTAAGCTCTGTATCTCCATTTGCAATATAAGAAGTTCCATCACGCATAAATCCAGTCACAAGCCAATTATCTTTGCCTCCAAATTCATGAATATTAGAAAGTTTGTTGCCAAGAAGGGGAGAACTTTCAGTTACAACACCCCCTACGGATAGAAGCTTTCCATTGTTAAATTCATGAATGTCATAAATGCCAGCTCTTGATAAAAGTTTTTCAATTTCATCACAAGCACTTTCAGATGGATCAATAATTTTATCTATATTTAAATCTTCAATTTCATTTTTCAATGAACTATCTTGAACTCTTGCAAAAGATTTTTTTGTTCCCATATTCTTAGCCAAATAGCATGACAACATGTTTACATTTTCATCGTCTGTAACAGCTATAATTAAATCAGCTTCTTCGGAGCCTGCTTGAAATAATGAAGAAGGACTGCCACCATTGCCTTTAATTACAAGAGCATCAAGTGTCGAATTTAGCTCTTCAACTCTTGTTGGGTTTTGCTCTACAACTGTAACATCATGTTGTTCACTTGATAATTTACTTGCTAGGAAGTTTCCTACTTCACCAGCTCCGATGATGATAATTTTTTTCAAAATGTCCTCACTTTAAGAATAGTGGGTTTTGGAATACATGGTAATATATTTATAAGTGACACAACTTTTTACTTTATCGGAAGACCAAAATTTTTTAATCGATTCTATTGTTGATTTGTTATTAACTCAAAAATTAACAAATTTAAAAGTACTACAACTCCAATCTGATCATTTTCATGACAAGGTAATTATATGTTCCTCAAATTCAGTGACTCAAATGAATGCAGTAATTAAAAAAATAAAAAAAGATTTAAAAATAAATGAGTTTATTTATGAAGGGGAAAATTCAAATTGGCTTTTGATTAGTTTAAAAGGCATATTAATTCAAATATTTACTGAAGAATCTAGAGAGTATTACAATATTGATGATATATATTTTGACAGTGAAACTCTTTATCATTACGGATAAAAAAATTTTAGGGGGCTGTAGCTCAGCTGGCAGAGCACCTGCATGGCATGCAGGGGGTCAGGGGTTCAAATCCCCTCAGCTCCACTTAATTAGATGAATTTTAAATATTTAAAAACTTTACTCTTTGAAATAAAAGAACTGGCTTCTTCTCAACTACTAATTGTTGTTATTCTTTTTGTTCAGGTTGGTATTGTTACTAGAGGTTTGGGCACTGCAAGTTATGGTCAAGCAGTATTAGTTTCAGCACTAATCGCACTTATTTTTAGGACTCTTCATGCAAGAAACAGTGATGTGACTTTATTGATGTTAAAAAAATATGGAGAAAGTATGTTTACGCTCTCTCTGGTATATGACTTACTAATTGGTACAGTTTGCTATTTGATTTGTTTGGTATTATTCCAATCTGAACTTAATTCATTATTTGGAAACTACAGTATGAGTTTTGCACTCAATATATTATTAATTTCTAGAATATTCCAGACCCTTTCGGAGAGCTCAAAAGCAGTATTAACCTTTAACAGTCAGTTTAAAAAATTTGCTTTGGTAGATACAGTTTCAAGTTTGATGAGATTTTTTACAATTGTTATTTTGTTTAGTGTAAATCCAAGTATTGATAATTATTTTATTGGGCAAGCAGTATTCTCAATTGCTTACGGTTTTTTTGGTTTTTTCATATGTAGGAATTATTTAAGAATTTCAGAAATATCTATAAAAAATTTGATAGATTACTTTACAAAATTTAAATCAGATTTTCTCAAACAAAGACTAGATCAACTTGTAGGCATAGTCCCACAGCATTTAGATATAGTAATTCTGGGTTACTTTACAGATCTATCAACTGTTGGTATTTTTAGAATTGCAAAAAGACTTGTTGAACCATTTACATATATTATTTCAGTTCTGACACCATTGGTTCAAAACCAGCTTTCAAAAGAAAGTTTAAGGGTAAACTTTTCTGACCTAGTTAAAAATTTCTTGTTACCAATTTCAACAATCATTATTATTCCATATGTATATTTTGGTGAAAACATGATAAACCTTATTTCGGGTAGTTCTTTTCTTGATGCCTATGAACCAATGCTTATTCTTGTCATAGGATATATAATTTATCTAAATACATTTTGGATACGACAACTACTTTTATTTTCAAATTTGATTCAATACCATGCTGTTAGTAGGCTAATTTCACTATTTGTATTTGTCCTAGCTTCATTCTTTTTTGTAGATCAATTTGCTGCAGTTGGTATAGCAATTGCATTATCATTGAGTATGATTGTGCAAAAATTTTATGAATTTTATGCGTTCAATAAGCACTCAAAGCAAAATTAAATTTTTTACATTTTTCCAGGCAGCTT